>CAYPDC010000021.1:0-44864 GCA_964409355.1 uncultured Cyanobacterium sp. | reverse complement strand
TTAACAGTTTTATTTCACCTGAAACCTGACACCTTTTCCTAACCAATAATTTACACGACGAGAAGTAAGAGAGCCATTATTAATTATTGTTGATTGAGCTAACTGGCAATATATTCCTCAATAACTTCCTTACGTTTCCGTAATTTGGTTAAGGCTTCCCGTTCGATTTGTCTAACTCTTTCTCTGGAAATATTGAGAATAGTACCGATTTTGGACAAGGTTAATGGTTTACCATCATCCAAACCATAACGTAATCTAATGACATCCTGTTGTTGCTGAGTTAACTCCGATAGCATACTACGCAAATCGCCCTGTAGGCAAGAATAATCGGTAAAATCATCAGGAGATTGCCCTTTATCTTCTAACAATTCCCCTAATTCAGTATCGTTATTATCTCCTACTTTTAAGTCTAAGGAAAGGGGTTGACGGGCTTTGCCTAAATAGTCTCTAACTTGTTCTGTAGTCAATTCTAAGGCTTCGGATAATTCTGCAATGGTGGCAGGACGACCTTTTTCCTCCGATAATTTTCTTTGGGTTTGACGAATTTTATTTAATTTTTCAGTAATGTGTAATGGTAAACGGATGGCACGGCTTTTTTCTGCGATCGCACGGGTAATAGCTTGACGAATCCACCAGTAAGCATAAGTAGAGAAACGATAACCTTTTTTAGGATCGAATTTTTCTACTCCTCTTTGCATCCCGATCGTACCTTCTTGGATTAAATCTAATAAATCTAAATTGTGTTTAAGGTATTTTTTGGCAATGGAAACCACCAGACGGAGATTCGCTTCTACCATCTTACGCTTCGCCTTTTCACCCCGACTAATTTTAATATCGAGATTTTTTTCTGAAATTTTTGCTGTCTCTGCCCACTCTTGTTTAGAAGGCTCTTTTCCTAATTTTTTCTTTAAAGCCTCCCGTTTTTTTTCTAAGTCAACAAGCTCTTGAATTTGTTTAGCTAAAACAATTTCTTCTTCTTTGGTTAAGAGGGGAATTCTGCCTATTTCTTTCAAATAGACTCGGATGGTATCAATATTTTTAGGTAATGGTTGCATATTATTTTTATAATTTAGTATATTTTACTTAACAATATTCAGAGGATTAAAATTATACAAAACAATTTGTAAAAGTCAGCAAATTTTTCAGGTTTTATGCTGAACAAAAGTTCAAGTGAGACGGGTCAACCTTGTTTTATCGGTTTTACTTACGGCATAATAGAAAAGTTGACCTTTTATCATCATAAAGCATAAATTAAATTTTTGTAAAATTTTTTTTGACTATTTTTCGTTTTGTTGATTTAATTAAGGTTTACACGTTCTCTGCAAGTGTGATCACGGATACTAGAGGAATTTAGGATTAAGAATGAAGAAATAGGATCTCAAAATGAAGCTAATGATCCTTTTCTTGATGGTTTATTTTCGGGATCATCGGATTTAGCTAGTAGTTCAGAAGAAATTTTGTTTAAAGAAATTAAGCAGGATTCAGGATGGTCATGGAAATAGCACAAGCTGTAGGTGATACAGGTTTTGTTGTTGCTTTATTAAATAAAAAAGATGATAAACATTATAGATCAAAGAGATTTCCGTTTATTTCGTCCAAAACATTGTCAAAATTTGCTTATTTTACCTTAAAATCGTATATTACTTTACTTAGTATAACTTCATAGTTATATTTTTTAATAAAGATTGTCTTTTTCGCCCATAAGGGTTAAATATAAGAAATTATCAAAAATCAATTATAAGTAATAGATATAAACAAGATGACAGTCACTACTATTAAACCTCAACAGGATTTAAGCACCAAAATTATCAATGGTTTATTAGGGATTAAACCCCTTGCAGAATTTGCTAAGAGTCGGGCGAGAAATATGATTATCAAACGCGCTTATTCTATTGGGGTAAACTGGGATGAAAATATCAAAACTCTGCAAAATCATGATTGGGGTAGGGAAATTAACTCTTTAACTAATCCTAACGTCACATATCCTGATTATTACCTTACTTCTTTCCATGCTTACGAAAAAGGTAATTTGCAATGGGATGCGGCTTGGGAATTGGAGTCTGCAGCTTATAGTGTTCATTCTACCGTTTACAGTCCTACTCCCCAAAAAGAGGGCGATCGCACCTTAAGAAGTAACTATCATCAAGTATTAAAGGAAAAACTAGCTTTCACTCCTCAAAATATTCTCGACATCGGTTGCGGAGTGGGTTTAAGCACATTCATGTTAGCAGAACAATATCCCGAAGCAACTATCACGGGGTTAGACTTATCGCCTTACTTTTTAGCGGTTGCTAACTATCAAAGCCACAGAAAAGGAAAAAATATTAATTGGATTCACTCCCCTGCGGAAAATACAAATCTGACTGCCGAATCTTTTGATTTAGTTTCCGCCTTTTTAATCTTTCATGAATTACCGCAATTCGGGGCAAAAAATATCATTCAGGAAGCCTCTAGGGTTTTGAAAACAGGAGGTTATTTTACTATGATGGACATGAATCCTCAATCGGAAGTATATAAGAAAATGCCTCGTTATGTATTTACTCTCTTGAAAAGTACTGAACCTTATTTAGATGGGTATTTTAGCCTAGATATTGAATCAGTGTTTCAGGAGGCAGGATTTGAAAAATCTTCTATAACTACTATTAGCCGTCGTCACCGTACTATTGTGACACGAAAAAAATAAATAGGGATATTGGAGTGCGATCGCATCTATTTGCTTGAGAAGGTGCGATCGTACCCTACCAAATTCTAGGCTCAAAATCAGATGAATTAAGGATTGTCATATTTTCTCCTGACTGAGTTAACACAAATAAACCTTGACTGTAAGCATAGTTGGTAACTTCATCTGTAACTACCATCGCCGCTACAGCCCCTAATGCTCTCATGTGTCGGTAACGAGGCATTAATCGTTTAAATTTCTCTAACCTTTCTAAATGCTCATCCACATCCTTTTGAGTTAATTTACTCTTTACTTCTACTAACACAACCTCTGTGTCATTAACCACTAATAAATCAATTTCTAAACCACCATCTTCTCTTTTAACCGCTACATCAGATTGCAATTCATGGACATCAATCCCTCTTTCTTGAAATAACCTCACTGCGGAGGGGCGCACTTGCCATTCCACAAATTCCCCTAAACGATTACCCAGTTTGCCTATTTGTTGATTAACTTGCTTGATTTGGCGATCGGTTTTTTCAGATTGTTCTTTAAGGATGAGCTCAGTTTCCTGAAAACGTCTTTCTGTTTCTTTTTGGGCTTGTGCTAATTCGGCTAATAAACGCCAAACATCATCTGCTGTTGTTGTCATTTTTTTGAATCATTATTAATTCTTAGCTTAATAATATCCTGCAAACAAAACCCATCGCCTTTAGGCATGGGAGTTGTCAAGATTCATTCAGCAAAACCTAATTAGAAGTTTGAGTGGCAAACATCTCTTTTAACTTATTAAGTTCATTTGCCCAACGGGGATCAGGTTGGATAGACTCAGACACAGATACTGCTTTTTGAGCCTTTCCACCTTTATTAGCCCCAGCTTTGCGAGGTTTTTTACCCTTCTTATTGTTGTTGCGACGAGTCGGTTTACTCTCAACTTCCCCCTCAGATTCAGTATTGACGACAACTTCGGGAGTTTCTGGTTGTTCACCTTCTTCTTTTTCACCCTTATTACGAGGTAATGCTTTTTCGATTACTAAAAGAAAATCTTTTCCTTCTTCATCTTTATAAGTTTCACCATTGTAAACTAAAGGTTGATTATTATATTTGCCAATAAACTCCTCTGCCGCTTCATCTGTAGGCACAGTGACAAAACCGAAGCCACGACATTCTTTTTTCTTTCTTTCTTTTATTAATTTAGTGGTAAAGGAAGGCTCAAAATCACTGAACATTTTTTCTAAACCTTCTTTCTCAATTTCAGCTTTCGGTAACTTCACATAGAGACGTACAGACATTTCGGTTTCCTCCGTTTATTAAATATTTGCTAATATATTGGTAAAATTCATAAAATAACCACAGATTAACTCTTTTTATCCACAATAAATGAGCTAGTCATCTCTAATGGATAACTAACTCTTAATCGCTGATGTTTGATTTTATTTGGTCTGTCAGATGAAGCTATTAAGATCATTGACTACTTTTTATCAACTTAGTTTACGAGAACTTTATTTTTATCTTTTACCGAGAATAATCTGAAGTTTTTGTTTTAGTTTTACTAACCATTAATAATCATTCCCTTGTATCCTATCACAGTTGTTAATTTCTGTTAAGCATCTTGGGGAAATATTTTTAACTCGATCGCGCCTCAGTCAACAACCTTTCTTTAAGTCATAAGTATTTATACTTATTGTTCAATATGAGCAGTTTGACAATTTTGGCTATGTTACCCATTAAGATAATTAATTTGATATAGGTAAGAATAAATTTTTACCACTATCAAGAATAACAGTTTTTACGTTGAAAGTAAAGGAGAATCTGAGATTATGTCTGATTCAGTCGGTTTATCTTTAGAACAACAATTCAATCTTCGTTCCTTTGAAACTCAAGTTGAGAAAATGACAAGAGAACAAGCACAGGATTTTTTGGTCAAACTTTATGCAGAAATGCTAGTTAGAGAAAATTTGTATCGAGACACATTAAAACATCAATGGGGGTTATAAAAGTCGATGGAACTAAGAACTATAAACTACGAACTACCTACTCCTAAAGTGGGATGGTTGAATCCCTATTTTTCGGTCAATTTGTCCGCAATTATTCTCTAAAATCATTTCATTCTCAATTTTAGATTCCATTTCTCACCTCCTTCTCTTGCTTGGTTCAACTTTGAAATAAGCTGGGGTTGTTGGGGCAATAATCAGGAATCTTAACGGCATTATCTGGTGAAATAAGGTTACAATTTCAAGAGAATAAAACCTAGTAAAAGCATTAATTTTTAACTACTTATTTATGAGTCATAATTATTTAACAACAGGCTTGATTCATTCAACGGAAAGTTGTGGTACTGTGGATGGACCGGGTATTCGCTTCGTGATCTTTACTCAAGGTTGTCCATTAAGATGTATATATTGTCATAATCCTGATTGTCGTCATGAGGAAAATGGAAAGACAGTGACGGTAGGGGAATTAATGGCAGAAATTGAAAAGTATCATTCCTATTTTGACTACTCTGGAGGGGGAGTTACAGTAACAGGAGGCGAACCTTTGATGCAACCAGAATTTGTCAAAGCTATTTTTCAGGAGTGTCACCAAAGGGATATTCACACTGTTTTAGATACATCTGGGTATGTACAATTAAATCATGGGAAACCAGTCATCGATCATGCTGACTTAGTTTTATTGGACATTAAATCTTATGATCCTGAAGTGTATAGACAAGTAACCAATGTTTCTTTGCAACCAACCTTAGATTTTGCTCGTTATTTAGCACAAATTAATAAACCAACATGGATTCGTTTTGTGTTAGTGCCAAATTTAACCGATCCAGATCATAATGTTCAGGGGTTAGCTGAATTTATTGCTACCTTAAAGAATGTAGAAAAAGTCGAGGTTTTACCTTTTCATAAGATGGGAGAATATAAATGGGAACAGTTGGGCTATGATTACCAACTTAAAGATACCGAAGCACCATCCCCAGAATTAATCGCAAAAGTTACACAAATTTTTCAGGATAATGGCTTAATGGTGCAATAATTTGGAACTGTTAACTTATCACTTTAAAGACGCACTAAGATATTTTCCCCATGGGTATCTGTGCCACAGGTTGTATATAAATTATACTTTTGAGCCAATTCTAGGGCTTCATTTGTCTGTTTATCGCTAGGTAGCCAAGGTTGCGGATTACCGTAGGCATAATAGGCTTCTATCCCGTCAATACCTAACTCATACGCCTCTTTAATTAATTCTTTCGCACTGCGACGATAACGAAAAGGATGTGCTAACACTACGAGTCCTTCTGCTTTGTGCAACGCTTTGATGACATTTTCCGCTTCAGCGTTTTCCCCTTCGGGACTTTCTCCCGTTAAATACTTTTGTAAAACTTGAGATTCAGGATTAAAACCATAGCCCAAAATATGAACATTGGTGCCGTTTAATTCGGAAGTGATCTCAATTCCCGTCCAAAGATAAGGTAAACTTTTGTTATTCTTCAATTTTTCTTTTTCCTGCAACAATCTATAGGCACGGGAAAAACCTTTGACGCTATGATGATCCGAAATGGCTAATCCTTTTATACCAGATGCGATCGCCTGTTCAAGTAAGGATTCGGGCGTTAATTGACCATCAGAGCAGTTAGTATGTAAATGAAAATTATATTGATAAGGGCAACTATTATTGTCTATTTTTTCCCATACAGAAGCCAATTTTACTGTGTCTTGAGGATTTTGATCCATAGAGATAAATGGATTTGTTTCTGTTTTTAATAGCATTTTTTTTGGCAACTATTACGAAATATTAAGTTTAATGTAACAAATATTTTTGAGAATTGGTTATTATTTTCCTCCACATTGGCAAAATATTGATTTTTTCCTTTATCTGTTGACTTAAAATGAATTTCACATTAAATTATCTTACAAATTATGATTACTTATTATTAATTAAATTTTAATGAACCGAGGACATCTTTTAACCGAACAAATTAACCAAGCTAGTATTAATTTAGATCGACTTTCTCCCCTCGAAATCGTTGATTTATTCAATCAAGAAGATCAAAAAATCCTAGATGCGATCGCATCTGCCCGTCAAGAAATAGCCAAAACCATCGAAATTACCGCCCAACAATTAAGCAAAGGGGGAAGATTGTTTTACATAGGAGCAGGTACAAGTGGCAGATTAGGGGTGTTAGACGCTGCGGAGTGTCCCCCCACGTTTTGCACTCCTCCAGCCATGGTACAGGGCATTCTAGCAGGGGGAAAAGACGCATTAGTAAAGAGTTCCGAAGCCCTTGAAGATCGCAAAGAAGATGGTGCAAAAGCCATGATTGATCATCATATCAGCAATCTTGATGTGGTTATCGGTATCACCGCGGGGGGAACAACTCCTTATGTACATGGAGCATTACAAGAAGCAAAAAATCTGGGGGCTGTCACTGTTGCAATAGCTTGTGTGCCACAAGAGCAAGTTTCCATCTCAGCAGACATTGACATTCGTTTACTCACGGGTGCGGAAATCTTGGCAGGTTCAACACGGTTGAAAGCAGGAACTGTCACCAAGATGGCATTAAATATCATCTCCACAGGGGTAATGGTGCAATTAGGCAAGGTTTACGGTAATCGCATGATTGATGTTTCTGTAACTAACAGTAAACTAGAAGATAGGGCATTGAGAATTATCTCTGATTTGACGGGATTAGATAGGGAAAAAGCACAAACCCTGTTAACTGCTAGTGGATCTAAGGTAAAATTAGCATTATTGATGCACTGGACTAATACCAGTAAAGCAGAAGCTGAAATTTTATTAGCTCAAAATAACGGCAATTTACGAAAATCAATGAACAATTAACAATATCACTTAAAATTTAAAAACTAGCTACTGACTCCTGACTCTTGACTTCTTTTTTTATTATATTAATAAACATATCTTAAATAATTATGCTTAATTTATCAGGTAACTTCGTTATCATTGCTGTGTCATTGGTGGCTATAATAATTATTTTTTGGGGTTATAATCGAGCGAAACCCTATGGGGAAATTGGGATTCTGGCTTGGTTACAATCTCTTGCGTTAATGACTCCTTGGTTAATATTTTTTGCTCTATTAACTTTTGGTATTTATGTTAACTTAATCGGTGTTATTTTATTATTAGTTTTATCCGCAGGGGCTTATATTTATCTGGGTAGTTTGATTAGGAATAAAGCAAAAGAAGAAATAAAATCTAGTATTGACAATGTTTTTAAATCTAATTTAGGATCTAAATCTGATGCTGATAACAATGATAATGAGAATGTTACTGTTAATGACAATTTAGCAAAAAAAACTCCTGAAAATAACAATAATTTATCTTTAGATGAGCCTGAAGTTCAAAAAACTGAAAATAATCAATATACTCCTGTTAAAATAACTCAATTAGAACCAGAATTTAATCCTATTCAAGAAGAAGATTTAAAAGAAATAAAAACTATTTTTGGTATTGATACTTTTTTTGCCATTGATACTATTCCCTATCAAGAAGGAGTTATTTTTAAAGGTAATTTGCGGGGAGAAACAGAATATATCCATCGTCATTTAACAGAAAAATTAACCGCTAAATTCGGGGATAAATACCGTTTATTTTTAGTGGAAACTCCCGAAGAAAAACCCGTTGTTATTATCTTACCAAGTACAAATGATCCCAAACCTCTTACTTTAGCTCAGAAAAATTTGGCTTTAGTGCTGTTATTGGCTACAATATTCACTAGCATGGAGGCGATCGCGCTTTTATTCGGATTTGATTTAGTGGGAAATTGGGATCGTTACCCTGAAGTGTTACCCTTCACAGGGGGATTGTGGTTTATTCTTTTTGCCCATGAAATCGCCCATCGCATTATGGGAGAGAAAAGAGGAGTTAAGGTAAGTTTACCCTTCTTCTTACCATCTTTACAAATAGGAAGTTTTGGGGCAATTACCCGTTTTGAATCTTTGATACCCAATCGCAGTGTTTTATTCGACATCGCCTTTGCTGGTCCTGCCGCCAGTTTTGTGGTATCTTTAGGAATATTATTGCTAGGCTTTACCCTATCTGCACCCAATAGCAGTTTTGAAATTCCTACCACCTTTTTCCGAGGCTCAATTTTAGTGGGAGGATTGGCTAAAATTTTCTTTCAATCGGGATTAGAAGCAGATGCGATCGGAGTGCATCCCTTTACTATTTTAGGATGGTTGGGGTTAGTGGTTACAGCAATTAATCTATTACCCGCAGGGCAACTAGACGGAGGTAGAATGATACAGGCGATTTACGGTAGAAAAACCTGTCGCCGCACCACCATCGGCACATTAATTATTCTCGGTATCGTCAGCATCTTTAACCCTGTCAATTCTTTACCCTTCTATTGGGCTATTATTATCTTATTCTTACAAAGAGACTTAGAAAGACCTAGTTTAAATGAACTAACCGAACCTGATGATACCCGTGTAGGATGGGGATTATTGTTGATATTCTTATCTTTAACTACTTTGATTCCCATTACTCCCAGTCTTGCCACTCGTTTTGGGATCGGAATCTAAATCAACCTGAGTTCGGAGTTAAACTATAGTGAGGCTAAATTATTTGTGCAAAAACTATTAGTTTGGTTTTAGGTGTCAGGTGATAAGAGAAGATAGGATTTATAACTCTCCCCACTCATTACCCATTATTACCCATTACTCAATACTCATTACTCAACCATGACATCCTTAATGAACTCTCCCTCTCTGTGGGAAAATATAGTTAAACTATTACGGTGGGATAAACCCGCTGGAAGATTAATCCTGATGATTCCTGCTTTATGGGCATTATTTTTGGCAGGAGAAGGTAATCCCCCTTTACCCTTAGTGGGTGTTGTTATTTTAGGCAGTTTAACCACCAGTGCCGCAGGTTGTGTTATTAATGATTTATGGGATCGCAATCTCGATAATCAGGTGGAAAGAACAAAAAATCGCCCTTTGGCTTCCCGTGCGTTGTCGGTGAAAGTAGGTATAGTAGTATTTTTTATCAGTTTAGGCTGTGCGGCGGTATTGGCTTTTTATCTCAATGCGCTTAGTTTCTGGTTATGTGTGGGTGCTGTGCCTTTTATTGTCTGTTATCCTTTAGCAAAGAGGTTTTTCCCCGTGCCTCAATTAGTGTTATCTCTGGCGTGGGGTTTTGCCGTGTTAATTAGTTGGAGTGCGGTGACAGGTGATATTAACAGTAATACTTGGTTATTGTGGGGTGCAACGGTGACGTGGACAATGGGTTTTGATACGGTGTATGCTATGAGTGATAAACCTGACGATCTCAAAATTGGGATTAATTCTAGTGCCATCTTTTTTGGGGATTTCGTAGGGGATGCAGTGGGGTTATTTTATGCTCTCACTGCCGGTTTATTCGCTTATATTGCCGTCATAAATGGTCTTAACCTCTTTTTTGGGCTAACATGGGCGATCTCAGTCATTCTGTGGTCTGGACAGTATATTTCAATTCGGGGCATTAATCAGGAATCAATTAATTATGGTCAAATTTTCAGTCAAAATGTTTGGATTGGCTTTATTTTGTTATTGGGGATTATTTTAGGAGTGTGAGGAGTGTATCTAAGTTGTCCAGTCAAGGTAGAGAATTAAAAAAATGTGGGATGTAGAATTTAGAAACTTTTAACTTCGAACTCCGAACTCAGGTATTATTCTGTTGGTGAAGCTACATCACCTACTTGAAAACCATTTCCCGAAACAATTTTCCCGACACTAGAAGAGGCATCCACATCATACAATTCTACAACCCCAATGGGAGTTGTTAAACGGCGGATTACTTTCCCTGTTTCTGGATCTTTGATTTCTTTACCTACTCTTTCAATGGAAACCTTCATTCCTGCACGATAACCGTCACTTGAACCTTTATTTAAAACAATTGTACCTGCACTAATATCCGCAACTACTGCTTTAACATTGGGCAACACTTTAGGGACTGCGGCAAGTCGATCATTCTTCTTATCCATTTCCACAAGAATTTCATCCACCGCTTTCTGAGTGGCTACCGATAACAATTTACCTTCATTACTGGTAGTTGTACCGCCTCCCATGCCAAAAACATAAACCTGATCATCTTTCTGAGTGCCAACACCACTGCCTTCTGCACCCATAATAATTTCTCCAGTAGTTGTATTTACTGCTCGAACATTTAAGGATACAAGGGCTTCTGTAGTTTGTCCACCCACATTGACTCCAAATAAACCAAAAGTTGATCCTTGTTTTTGAATGTCAAATTGACTCACCGAACCGATAATAACTACCTCAACCCCCAATAAACGCCCAATTTGTGCCGCCGTGCTAGGATCAACTCTGCCACTAGCACCCAAGTTTTGCTCTGCTAAAACTGCATCCAGACGACTTCTTTCAATCACTCGATATTTTTCTGAATCCACTAAACGATTAACTAAAACATCGCTCACTCCTCTCGCACTACCTCCGAAAATGCTTAACATCCATTGAGGATTACTTAAGGCACTGTAGTCGAAATCTAATACCGCAATCCTGATTTTTTCATTGCTATCAGCTTGAGCAATAATAGAAGGCGGAGTGTTAGCTTTTACAGGATAAATGGAAGATGCGATCGCACCTGTACTTAACAATCCGACACAAAGAAAAGAAAGATTTTTAGAAAGAAAATGTTTGTTCATAGATTCCATACTATTTTCCTACTTTTTATAAGTAACTTATAAAACAATACAACATCTTCTCGGAAAGAGAATAATTTTTTCACCATTCAAGATAAAATTGTTTATAGCCATAAACGATTTAATGAGAACATCAACAACTCTTAAATTGTCATTCCGACGGAAGGAGGAATCTCAAATCAATTATTTATTACTTAAAGATAATATCCATGCTCGAAAATCACCATTCTCACACAACTTTAACCGCCACAGAAAAAGAAGAAATAATCAGATCATTATTACATAAAGAAGGATATTGGGTGGACTGGGGCAAAGCCTGTCAGAAATTGCAACAAGAGGGGGTGAGTCGTCAAGAAATCTTTGAACAAACGGGATTACAAAATAGTCATCAAAATTTAGTCATTGTCGCTAGTAAGGTTTTTGATAGTTTAGTCCAAGAAAAAGCCGATGAGGATTTATTAAACTATTATCGAGGTCCGAAATCTGATGTATTATATGAGTTAAGGATTTTGAATCATCAAGAAAGATTATCAGCAGCACGTTTAATCCATCAAAAAAACCTCGATGTGGATGGTGCGAAGGAAATAGCAAAAGCAATGAAAGAATTTTCTCACCTGAGTCAACCCCCTACAGGTTTTGACTTTAATCCGGGGGATGCGGTAGCTTATCAATACTGGAAAAATGCCCGTCAGAAAAAGACTTTAGTAGATAAAGCTCGTTTGATCGCCGAAGGGTTAAAATATGCTCAATCTGCCACCGCTAGGCAACAAATTGAGAGTTTATTGACGGATATTGCCGAAAGTAATCCTCAGCCAAGTGCGCCTTTATTGCCCTTGTATCGTTTAGAAAGCGATGAGGAGTTACCCTGCATTCTTCCTGTGATAGGGAAGTTTCCCTTAAAACCGAATGATTTGGATCATGTTCCCATTTTAGGTGCGATCGAGCCTTTTGGGGTAGTAGAAATAAAAAATAATATCTCTGTCGTCACTATTCCTAGTTGGCAAGTGATTCTCAAAGCTCAAAAACCTGCGGTAATTTTCTGTCAGGGAAAAGATTTACCCAAAGAAACCCCTAATAAATCCGAGGAATTATTAATCGTTGTGGATTTAGCCGTCACGGAATGGAATGCTAATCAATATTTTCTCACGGAAGAAAACGGTAATTTAACTTTTCAATGGTTTAATTCTCCTCCTCAACAGTCAATTTTAGGACAATTATTAGTCATTTTAAGACCGAAAAAAATCCTTGATGAAGGTAATTTAACTCAACCTTGGCAAATGGATGATTAAACTGAATTTTTCTCATAGGCAGCGACAATTTTTTGCACTAACGGATGTCTGACTACATCCGCTTGAGTCAGATAACAAAAACCAATCCCCTCTACATTTTTCAAAATTTTTGCCGCCACTACTAAACCTGAATCTTGATGAGATGGCAAGTCAGTTTGAGTTATATCCCCTGTTACAATCATTTTTGAGCCAAAGCCTAAACGAGTCAATACCATTTTTAATTGCGCTGGAGTTGTGTTTTGAGCTTCATCTACAATCACAAAAGCGTTACTTAATGTGCGTCCTCTCATATAGGCTAAGGGCGCAACTTCGATTTTACCTCTTTCCATCAAATCTGGAATTTTGATTGGTTCAATAAATTCATATAAGGCATCATAAAGAGGACGCAAAAAGGGGTTTACTTTCTGTTGCAAGTCTCCGGGTAAAAATCCTAGTTTTTCTCCTGCTTCCACCGCAGGGCGTGTTAAAATGAGGCGATCGCACTCTCCCTTTAACAATGCTTGTACAGCAATAACCGCAGCGAGAAAAGTTTTGCCCGTCCCCGCAGGACCGATACCAAAGGTTATATCATACTTTTGGATAGCCTTGACGTATTGTCTTTGACGGAAGGTTTTAGCATGAATTAACTCACCATTACGGGTTTTGGCTAACACATCCTTTTGAATATCTTGATATTCTTCCACTCTGTCGGTATCTAACGCCTGAAATGCCGTTAAAATATCAGGTTGGGTGATAAATTTTGCCGTATCCCAATAGGGTTTTAAAAAGTTTACCACATCAACACTTCTTTGTACGGGTTTTTCCTGTCCGTAAATGACTAAATCTTGCCCCCGCAGTATCAAATTTGCCCCTGTATGACGGGCAATAAATTGTAAGTTTTCTTCTTGATTACCAGCTAGTGCGATCGCACTTTCGATATTGGGTAAGGCAATAGTTTGAGTATTTTCAGTCATTTAGGAATTAAAAATTAAAAAGGCTCTTTTACTTCTCGTCGTGTAAATTATTGGTTAGGAAAAGGTGTCAGGTTTCAGGTGTCAGGTTTCAGGTGAGATAAAACTGTTAATTTCTAAAAATTACATTTTTGTTACAATTTATTCCTTATTTTATAAGGTTTATAGCTATTATTTTCTAAAAATTTATCATAACTACTGTAGAAGAGCCATTAAAAATTAAGAATTAGTCTCCCCCTTTCCCCTCATCGCCCTTTCCCCTCATCCCCCTTTCCCCTCATCCCCCTTTCCCCTCATCCCCCTGCTAATTATTCATTAAACGAGGGCAACTTGACGATTGCTTTGTGTCTGATTTAATGCACCCTTACGACAGTAAATTTCACAAGAATTATTGGGACTTTCAATCAATTTTACCCTATCTAATTCTACGCCTAAAGATGCGATCGGATCTTTTAGTAATTGAGCAATATAGACAGCAATATTTTCCGCAGTGGGTACAACATCAGCAAAATAGGGTATATCCTTATTAAGGAAAGTATGATCAAAAGGCTCGACTACATAATCATCAATCACCTTCTGTAACTCTCCTAAATCCACAATCATACCAGTACGAGCATCCATTTCACCAGTTACTGATACTTCTAAATGATAATTATGACCATGACCATTGACACGCGCACATTTACCATAAATTTCCGTGTTTTCTTGCAAACTTAATTCAGGTAAAGCCAAACGGTGAGCAGCGCTAAAATGAGTTTGAACAGTTAAAGTAGCTTCCATATTATTTCCTTTATAATTAACCCAAAGTTGAGGATGTTCGTATAGTTGTATATCAACCAATGGTAAATGAGGCGATAAACGCTCCCATATCACCTTAGCAATATTTTCGGTAGTCGGCAAAGTTTGTCTAAACTCTGCCCAAGTGTCATTAAGATAACTATAGTCTAACTGGCTGGTGACTTCATCCTTAATGACTGTTTTTACCTCAGACAAATTTTGCACCATGCCATACTTATCCAATTCACCGATAAGAGAGACATATAAGACATAATTATGCCCATGCCCTGGAAAACGGCTATTTGCACCGAAACGCTCTTGATTTTCCCCTTCTGATAACTCAGGCAACCAATAACGATGACTGGCACTAAATTTCGCTCGACGATTAACGATACATTCCATGAAAAATATGAGGGCTTAAATTTTAAGTTTTTTTTAAGATTCCTCTCCTAATGTATCATAATCAGCATTTCATTTTCGAGACTAATTGACATTTGGAAAAGAAAGAGCAAATACTTATTGACTATATTCCTTTTAAGTTATATAATTACGTTTAAGGTTAATAAAAAAGTTTGCAATCATCCCATAATTATAATTAATTTTGTATCACATGATAAATTTTGTCAGTATAACACCATGGGAAAGATTGTCGGTAGATAGGTGATAGGTAGATCAACTCATTAGACAACTAAAGAAGTTGTAGGAGTTCTAATTATGGCAAATATAGCTCAAAATCGTTCCAGTTTAGATTATAATTCCCCTTGGGAGCAGTTTTGTCGCTGGATTACTAGCACTAATAACCGTATCTATTTAGGATGGTTTAGTGTTTTGATGATTCCCACCGCTTTCGTAGCTGCGATCGCATTTATTATTGCTTTTGTCGCCGCCCCCGGAGTGGATGTGGATGGTATTCGTGAACCTGTGATGGGTTCGCTGTTAAGCGGTAATAATATTGCAACCGCCGCCGTTGTTCCCACTTCAGCTGCGATCGGGCTTCACTTCTATCCTTTATGGGAAGCAGGTTCGGTGGACGAATGGCTTTACAATGGGGGTCCTTACCAGATGATTATATTTCACTTCCTAATCGCTGTTTGGGCTTATTTAGGCCGACTTTGGGAATTGAGCGATCGCCTCGGTATGCGTCCTTGGATTGCGATCGCATTTTCTGCCCCCGCCGCCGCCGTTACTTCCGTGTTATTAGTTTATCCCATTGGGCAAGGTAGTTTTTCTCAAGGAATGCCTTTAGGAATCGTGGGGACATTTAATTTCATGATTGTGTTACAAGCCGAGCATAATATTTTAATGCACCCCTTTCATATGTTAGGAGTAGCAGGGGTTTTAGGCGGTGCTTTATTGAGCGTCATGCACGGTTCATTAGTAACATCTAGCTTAATTCGAGAAACGACTGAAGATATATCCCAGAATGAAGGTTATCAATTTGGTCAACAGGAAATGACCTATAATTTAATAGCAGGTCATGCAGGTTATTTAGGAAGATTATTAATTCCACCTTTTGCCTTCTATAATAGTCGTTCTGTTCACTTTCTCTTGGCGATTTTCCCCACCATCGGCATTTGGTTTGCGAGTTTAGGTATCAGTAGCGTTGCCTTTAACCTCAACGGATTTAACTTTAACCATTCCATCCTAGACAGTAACAATCACCTTATTCCTACCGATGCGGATATGATTAACCGTGCCAATTTGGGATTTGAAGCCATGAATGCACCTAACACTCATAATTTCCCCAATTTGATGTAATTGTTAGGAGTGGGAGCGTCTCGCTCCCTTATGGAGTAGGGAGAGAGGGAAGCATGGGAAGATGAAGGAGAAACTAATTGTTTTTAATTCTACACTTTAACTGTTCCCTGTTCCCTTTTCCTTTTTTTAAATTTTTAATTTTTAATTCTTTTGCTATGTTACAAGAAAAGTTAGGTTGTAAAGACAAAAAAATCCACCATCATCACCGAGGGCAAGGTATGGCTAAAATGTGTGGGATGGCAGGAAATCGCTCAGAAATGACCTGTGTTGGCACTCTTATCTCTCTGCCGATGGAAAGGTTAAAACCAGATTCAGCTACCGAATCAGCCATGATAGAAGCCCTTAATCTTGAATATCAACATCGGGCTTTTTATGAGAGTATCGTAACCCATTTTGGGCATATATTTCCCTTTCCTGCCATCGTCAAAATCGAAAGTAAGCAGATAGAACAATGGAAAACCATCTTTTCCCTATATGATTTAAACTATCCCGAAGATACTTTCATGGGGAAAGAAACCATCCCCGAAAACTTATTCCAAGCCTGTCAAGAAGCCATTAAAGCGGAAATTGCCAAGATTGAAATGTACGATCGCACCTTAGAATTTGTCAACGAAAAAGATTTACAAGCAGGATTACAAAAATATCGAAACGTAGCCGAATTAAAAATAATTCCTGCCCTCAAGGATTATCTTAATTATCCCAATTAGGGGTTGCTGAAAAAGTGTTTTGGTGAAGGTAGGAAACAGGTAAACGTTTAGGAGTGGGAGCGTCTCGCTCCCTTTTTAAGAATTAAGAAAAAATTGAAATTAATTGCGTCTTAGCTTATGGTGGGCATTGCCCACCCTACAATTGTTAATTGTTAATTACCGTTTAGCTTTTGATTGAGAATTTGATTCGTCAATTTAGGATCTGCCCTTCCGCTTGTAGCTTTCATAATTTGCCCCACGAAAAAGCCTTGTAATTTAGTTTTTCCTGCTCGATATTGTTCTAATTTATCAGGATTTTCAGCGATAATTTTATCAATAATTCCCCCTAATTCATCAGGATTAGAAATGGCAATTAAGCCTTTGCTTTCAACGATTTCTTTAGGAGATCCGCCCTTTTCTAATAAATCTGGTAATATATCTTTAGCAATTTTGCCACTGATAGTACCATTCTCAATTAGTGTGATTAATTCCGCTAACATCTCAGGTTTTAAAGCAATCTTATTAATATCTAAATCAACATTGCTATTGAGATAAGCTGCAATATCTTGGGTAATCCAATTCGCCGCACCCTTGACACTCGCACCACCAGCAACAACCGCTTCAAAGTACAAAGCCACGTCTCTATCATCGGTTAAAACCCTAGCATCATAAGCAGATAAGCCAAATTCTGCCTCATAACGACTACGTTTATTAGCAGGTAATTCGGGTAAAGTTTTCTCAATTTCCTCTAATTGGCTATCATTAATCACTAAAGGTGGTAAATCTGGTTCAGGGAAATAACGATAATCGCTTGATCCTTCCTTGCTTCTCATACTGATAGTGCGTTGACTACCCTCTTCCCATAAACGGGTTTCTTGCAAAATAGCCTCTCCTTCATTAATTGCCTCAATTTGCCTTTCAATCTCATATTCAATGGCTTTTTGAATGGCACTAAAAGAGTTCATATTTTTGATTTCTACCTTCACCCCGAACTCTTTTTGACCCACAGGGCGCACGGAAATGTTAACATCACAACGTAATGAACCTTCTTGCATATTCCCATCACTAATGCCTAAATAACGCACCAAACGACGCAATTCTTGGGCATATTCGGTGGCTTCTTGCCCACTACGCAAATCCGGCTCAGACACAATTTCGAGCAAAGGCACACCAGTTCTGTTAAAATCCACTAAAGAATGGGTTGATCCTGCCAATCTGTCACTACCAGCGTGAACTAATTTACCAGCATCTTCCTCCATGTGTAAACGAGTGATACCGATGGTTTTTTTGCTGACTTCTTGGGTTTTTTGATCAACTATTTCAATTTCCAACTCCCCATGTTCGACAATGGGTAAATCATACTGAGAAATTTGATAGTTTTTCGGTAAGTCGGGATAAAAATACTGCTTGCGATCGAACTTACTATAACGAGCTATTTTTCCTTTCAAGGCTAAACCCATCTTAATGGCAGAGTTTAACACCTCTTGATTTAATACAGGCAACACTCCAGGATGTCCTAAACAAATAGGACATACATTGGTATTCGGAGGACTATCAAAATTAGTGGAACAACGGCAAAAAATTTTACTGTTAGTATTAAGTTGACAATGAGTTTCTAAACCAATGACTGCTTCATATTTGGTTTTCGTAGCTGTGGTCATAATTATTATTTATATAATATAGTCTTTCGATCGAACCTTTCTTTTCGTTTATTCTACCCTTAATCGGTAATGGATGGAGGAGATGGACATCTGATAAAAATGATGATTTTGCGAGGATGAAACGAAGCATCTTGCCCGTGTTTCTGCCAGATGTCTATGTTAGTTTAACCTTGACAATGGATAAATCATCATTAAAATTAGAGGAAAGATTAATCGTTTCAATTTCCCTGAGTAAATGTTGTAAATTGCCATTATGTTCTGCTTGGGTATCCACTAACAAATTGATAAAATTGTCCAATCCCCAAATATTCTCATTTTCCTGTTCAATTTCATATATTCCATCGCTGAAAATATATAAATAACTATCGGGTTTCACTACACATAAATTCTGATCAAATTCCACGTCTTCAATCATGCCAATGGGTAAGCTAGGAGTTTTCAATGTTTGATATTCCCACTTATCCTCTTTTTTAGAAATTAATATTGCTGGTGGATGTCCGGCTGAAGTATAAATTAATTCTCGTGTGTCTGTATTGTAAACTCCATACCACATAGTAAAATAATTGAGGCGATCGCTATCCATTTGGAAAAGGCGATTTAATTCTGTGATAATTGTCCAAGGTTGATAGGGATCGGTGTTGTATAATGAATTGTTACGGACTAAATTAAGAATTGATACAGACAGTAAAGCAGAGTGAATACCATGGCCTGCAACATCAAGTAAATAAATAGCTAAATTTTCTTCATCTAACCAATAATAATCAAAAATATCCCCCCCTAATTTAGAAGAAGGAATAAATTTTTGTTCTACAGATAAATTATGTTGTTGCGGTGTCGGTAATAAAGAGAAAACATATTCAGAAGCAGTGCTTAACTCAGACTGTAAAAGAGAGTTAGTTTCTTTGAGTTTTTCCTCTGCTTGTTTGCGCTTAATAAATTGACCAATTTGATTGCCCAAATTAACAATATTTTCTAAAAAATTAAGATCATATTGGGCTATTTGACGAGAAAAAAAAGTAATTATTCCCAATTTCTCCTCTCCATTACAAATAGGAAAGGCAAATATATGTTTTAATTTTAAATTGTTTTTTGATAGTAAAAACTTTTTATTGTTTAACCAAAATTTATCAGGGGCAAATTTCCAATTATCCCAAATAATAGGGGTGAAATATGTTTCCCTTAAATTAGCTATTTTATTAATTTCTTCATCGTTAATATGCCATTTTATTTCAGGATAAATTAAATTATCTTCTGTTTTTAATTCCCAGTATTCTCCCATTTCTAAACCAAGATTAGTCCCCATTACTTGTAATATTTTTTCAATAGCTTCCTTTTTGTCTTCTGATTCTGCCAAAATTTTAATCACATCCCTTTCAATTAATTGATATTGATCAATTCTCTTACTTTCGGTAATATCATTGATTGTGCCTGTTATTCCTTCTACTTCTCCATCCTTATTAACCATTAATGAAGCAAAAATTCTGATCCAACCAAAATTACCATTTTTCCTAATATATCTGACTTGACATTTCAGTTGTGATGTGGGATTATCAATGGAACTTAAAAGAGAATGCCAGTAGCGTCTATAAATGACTTGATCTTCAGGATAAAGATAAATAGAAAGAGGATAACCAAGACAAGAATGAGGAGGTAAACCTGTCAGTTCTTGCCATGCAGGGTTAAGAAAAGTTAAATTTCCTTGTTTATCCGCATAAAAGATGACTTCTTTCAGGTTTTCTACTAAAGTGCGATATTTTTCTTCGCTTTCCTTTAAAGCCTTTTCTGCTTTCTTTGCGTCAAGCAAATATTTAATGCGACGACGTAAAACTGTGGGATTTAGGGGTTTGGTTAGAAAATCCGTTGCACCCACTTCATAAGCCTGATTCACCGAGTCGCGATCGTCTAATCCTGTTATCATCAACACGGGGGTATCATTTCCCCACGGTAACTCCTTTAAACGACGACAACAATCAAAACCATTCATCACCGGCATTAATCCGTCCAATAATACCATATCGGGCAATATCTGTTGATATGTCTCTAAACATTTTTCTCCATTTTCTACGGTGATAATTTCATATCCATCTTTTTGCAAAATCATAGTTAGATATTTTCTGCTTACAGATTCATCATCAGCGATTAGGATGGTTATTTTTTCTGGGTTAGACATTATATTTAGTTAGAATTGGAAATTGATTTTGTGTCGAGATTGAAAACTATTTAAGCCAAAGTTTAGCATAATAAAATTGTAAAACCAAGATAACCAGAGTTCAGAGTTAATTGAATTATGAATCAACCTAAAGTAATATTTCTTGATGCCGTGGGGACAATTTTTGGTGTTAAAGGTAGTGTAGGAGAAGCATACATCAAAATTTCTCGTCAATATGGAGTGGTTAGAGACACGGAAGAAATCAATAAATATTTTTATGAATGTTTTAAAAATTCTCCCCCCCTAGCCTTTGATACCCAAGATAAAAAAGAAATAAAAAAATTAGAATATCAATGGTGGGGAAAAATCGCTTTCAATACCTTTAAAAAGGCTAATGCTTTGAAAGAATTTACCAATTTTAAAACCTTTTTTGCCGAACTTTATCAATATTTTAAAACTGCTGAACCTTGGTTTATTTATGATGAAGTAATACTCTGTTTAAATCAATGGCAAAATCAAGGCATAGAGTTAGGTATTATTTCTAATTTCGATACTCGTATTTATGCAGTTTTAGACAACTTAAATTTAAGTAAATATTTTCAAACAATTACCATTTCCTCCTTAACAGGTGTGGCAAAACCCCATTCAGCAATATTTTTAAAAGCATTAGCAAAGCACAACTGTCAACCGCAAGACGCTTGGTATATCGGTGACAGCGAAAAAGAAGACTATTGGGGGGGAAAATCAGTCGGAATGCGTAGTTTCTGGCTGAATCGTAGAAATTAACATCCGAAGCAGATCAATTTCCGTTAAGATTAAAATAATTACCAAGTAGATATACAGGAGCAATATCGATCGCAATGAATAGTATTTCTTATTTAATAGTTACCACTGTAGCAAATTTCGTACAGATATATTTGGCTTTAATTATTATTAGAATCCTGTTAAGTTGGTTTCAAACGGCGGATTGGGCGGCGAATATTATTTCTTTTCTTGCCCCTGTAACCGATCCTTACCTTAACATTTTCCGTTCCATAATTCCTCCTTTAGGGGGTTTAGATATATCCCCTATTTTGGCGATTCTCCTTTTGCGGTTAGTGCCTCAAATTTTAGGCGCTGCCTTATTATAGTTTAGGTTTCAAGTAATAAGTAACGAGTAATAAGTAATGAGTTTTGATAATTTACTATCATAAATTGATTATTTTAGTATTTATTATTATTACCTGAAATCACCTGAGTTCGATGTAAATATAAATCTGAAAATAAGGTATGGTAAGGGTTTTAAATTTTTCCCTCATTTTCTTTGATAAATAAGCATGACAAATAAGAGCTAAAATTAATGTTTTTAGCTAAATTTTAATATAAATTAATATTAATTAAATCACTAAATTACTAAGGCAGATAATAAATTTATTTCATCTTTTTCTAATTGTAATTTTGGCTTTTTATCTTGCCATGTATAAGCAATTAATCCGGGGAATTATAAGGAAGATTGGTAAATTCTTTCTTGGAAACCGACTAATTCCCCTGACTGGTAATTTTCTCAAGGGTAATTGGTGCGTTGTTTCTCAAGTCTAAAATACGATTGGTGATGATGCGATCGCCCTCTTGAATACCAGAAATAACCTGATAATCTTGCCCTTGAATCCCAGCAGTTTGAATTGGAACTTGCTTGGCGAAAGATGTATTATTTTCTGAGTCAGTAGCAACAAAAACAAATTGTTGCCCCCCTAAACTGGTGACAACATTGGTAGGAACTAAGATACCCGGTTTAGTATCCCAAATCAAACGAGTGCGCACATATTGTTGATCTTTGAGAGTACCATCATTTTCAAAGGTAATTTTAATGTTAATAGACTGATTATCTTGATTAACTAGAGGGGCAATGTAAGTAACAGCACCTTTTACCCCAATGCTACCATCATTATTAATGATTTCCACAGGAAGCCCCAAACTAAGGCGATTTATGTTTTCTGTGGGAATGTTCAAGTTGAGGTGAAATCTTTGATTATTAGTAATAGTGGTTAAACTTTGCCCTGTATTGAGGAAATCACCAACTTTGAATTGTGCAAAATCCCCAACCCTACCGTTAATAGGGGCAATTAGTCGGGTAAAGACGAGATTTTGTTCAATACTGCCTCGATTACTTCTTGCTTGTTCAATATTAGCTTGAGATCGTTGCACGTTTGCTCTTGCCGACTCTACCCTATCCTGTGCCGCTTTTAAATTACTTTGAGCAGAATTTAATGCTTCCTGTGCAGATGCCACGCTGCCTATCAAAGCGTCAACACTTTTTCTTTGTGCCTCTACATTGGCTTTAGCGGTATTTAAGTCTCTAGTTTTGTCGTCTAAATCCTGATTTGGTAATACTCCTTGGTTTACCAAAAATACAGAACGTTCATGATTAACTGTAGCTAAATCCAGATCTGCGATCGCCCTTTGGAGATTAGCTTCCCCGGTTTTCAGATTAGCCTGAGCAGTGCTGACAGATGCTTTCAAACGGGCTACCTCCGCCGAACTACTATCTCTTTGGGCTTCGGTTTGTCTTAAATCAGCTTCCGCCTGACTCGAAGCGGCCACTTGAGCTTGAATATTGGCAGTAGCGGCGTTGACATCTTCTTGTTGTTGATCAGGTTCTAACTCAGCAATTAACTGCCCTTGATTAACTATCGCCCCCTCTTCTACAAAAATAGTTAGAATACGTCCATTAATTTTTGGTGCTAAATTAACTCTTTCTACTGCTTCCAAAGTTCCCACAAATTCGGTACTATCAATCAGAGTGGCAGAGGTTAAAGTTGTAGTATTAACGGGGATTGCTTGAGGTGTGGGGGTTGAAGTTTTTTGCTCTGCACATCCATAACTTAACAGGGCTAATAAGGAAACATTTACCAGTATTTTATGGGGGAAAAAGGCATTTTTATTCATAAAAATTTACATATATTTGATATTTTATAACTGCTAACACTGTGATTTTAACGGAAAAAATGAATTAGGAACGAAAATTTGAGGTGTCTGGTGTTTTTGAATAATTCCTACCTATTCCCCTCTGTTTTCCAGACTTCCCAGACTTCCTACTCCTCACTCCCTACTTGAGATCACATTTAACCATTCTTTCTGCTAAGACAGAATAACCGAGTCTGCCTCCGGTGATAGAATATTCTGGACGGGGATTGGGTAAATGTCCTATGGGTGCATCTTCTGAGAAGTTTAAATTTTCAATAAAAATAATCCAATCATTATCCTTTCGCCAACCGATGCGATCGCCAAAACGATTATAAGCCTCATCGGCAATCAGTTTACCGGGGCGATTTCCCGTATCGATATAAATCGGTAACTGTACCCGAAAACCGAATCTACCATCAGAATGTTTATACCATAAATCGTCAATCTTTTTTAAATCCCAACAGGGCATCTTTTGTAAATCCTCAGAGGTAATCCAACCGATGGCACTTCGCCCCGTAGCTGATAAAATTAAGTTCCTAGTTTCATCATTGGCTTTACGCCATTGTTTATTGATTAAATATGCTTCCAAATTGGTGTAATCAATGTTGGTTTCTGGAGATACGAGATTACTACTACTTTCAGAAAAAGGATTTTGAGCAGTAGTAGGAGGGTAAAAAAGAGAAATAGAAGAAAGACTAAGAATTGCGGAGAAAATAAGAGATTTAACTTTCATTGTTGCTAATTAATAATTTCCCCTGAATTATACGCTAGTTTGCATGATGAAAGTAGCAAGAGGGATAATTCTCACCACGCTAAATAGGGCAATTTTGTCGCAGTACTTTGAATTTGAGGAATATTTTTAATTAATAAACTACAAGTATCCCATTTGCCTGTAGTTAACATATTTCTTGCCCCAGAATCCATTTTGACAGTGCTACTATAATGCCCACATTTTACCTTTAAACTTTCTAAATCCAATGTCATGGAAATATCAGGATTTTCTTGTAATAAGTTTTGAATACTCTTAATATTTTCTGTAGCAGAAGTCACACAGGGAATCCCCATAGCTAAACAATTACCGAAAAAGATTTCTGCGAAACTCTCTCCGACAATGGCTTCTATCCCCCAACGGGCGATCGCTTGTGGTGCGTGTTCTCGACTTGAGCCACATCCGAAATTCCCATTGACTACTAAAATTTTGCCGTGTTGATACTGTGGTAAATCAAAGGGATGATTTCCATTTAAAGCCTGTCTATCATCAGCAAACACTTGTTCTCCTAAACCGTCAAAAGTAACACAACGCAAAAAACGAGCAGGAATAATTCGATCCGTATCAATATCATTGCCTACTAATGGAAGACCTTTGCCAGTGATAACAGTTCTTTCACTCATACTTTTTGATGTATAGAAAATAATTTAGCACCCCTTATTTTACCAAAAATGTCCCCAGAATACTCTGTTCAAGTCTGGTATATTGAAGTGTATAAAATTGCCAGTTGAGGTTTAAGCGCTGCGTAAAGCGACAATGGGATCTAATTTTGCCGCTTGTTGGGCGGGAATTACTCCGAAAAATAAACCAATTCCTCCTGACACTCCCACAGCTAAAACGATGATATTGACAGAGATACTGGTAGGTAAAGGAGACACCGCCCCGATCGCAATTAAACCGCTTATCCCCATAGCAGTACCTATTAAACCTCCTAATGCGGAAATAATGATGGCTTCAATGAGAAATTGGGATAGAATGTTGTTTTCTGTAGCTCCGATCGCCTTTCTTAAGCCTATTTCTTGAGTTCTTTCACTGACAGACACTAACATAATATTCATTACCCCAATGCCTCCCACTAAGAGAGAAATAGCTGCGATCGCGCCTAGCATCATGGTTAAACCTCCTGTGACAGTGCCAACAATGCTAAGAATATCTTTTTGAGTCTCTACCCGAAAATCATCTTCTCCTGTAATTTTGTGCCGTAAACGGAGTAAATTTTCGATTTGAAACCTAGCAGCAGCGATGTTATCAGCAGATTTTGCGGAGATAGAAATGAAACTCAACTCTAAACCATAGTTAGAGGTTTTACCGACAATTTGATTCGCCATAGTCGTGAGGGGGAGATAGACAGTTTCATCCTGATTCGTGCCTAGAAACGAGCCTTTTGCCTCCATAATACCAATTACCTCAAAAGAAACATTTTTTACCCTTAACCGCTTACCAATGGGATTTTCGTTGGGGAAAAAATCTTCGGCAATTTGTGAGCCTAAAACCGCAACTCGGTTATTGCGTTTTAAATCCGTCTCATCAATAAACCTTCCTTGCTCTACATCAAAACTACGAACTGTTAAAAATTTAGGAGTTGTGCCAATGATAGACACATTATTATTTTTATTGCGATAGGTGACTAGGAGACGGGAATTGATTTGCGGTGCAACTTCATTCACTGTTGGTACTTGAGATGCGATCGCATCTGCATCGGATAAAACCAAAGTTTTGGGAACGTCAAAGGTAGTACGGCGAGATTCACGACTCCCGGGTACGACAAAAAGGACATTAGCCCCCAAAGTCTCAAACTGTTCCGAGGCAAGTCTTTGAGCCGCTTCGCCAATACCAATCATAGCAATAACCGAGGCATTACCGATAACGATACCCAACATTGTTAAACTACTACGCATCTTGTTAGCCAAAATCGTAGTCATCGCCATTTTGAGAGAATCTGTAAATTTCATTTTTAATAAGAAGTGTATCTAAAAGACTTAAGAGTATATATATTTTAAATAACGGCAAATTCTGTTTTTTTCCGAATATAAATAGGGTGAAAAGCTAATAGATAACGCTCAATAAATTGAACTAATAAAAGAAAAAAAATTAACTCTTTAAACAAAAGTCTGTAAGAGCCTTTAAATAAGTTTGAGAATCTTCTAACATGGGAAAATGACCTGTTTTCGGCACTTCAAAATAAAAGACTTTTTCGGTATTTAACGCTGCCGCAGCCTTCCCCATAGAAGCAGGAATAATTTGATCTTTTTCCCCTGAAATTAACAGAGTTGGTACTTTAATTTTGGCAAATTCTCGAGGCATTGTTTCCACTGCTTTTTTACTCACAGAGGAATAAATAGTATTTAAGGCGGCGTTGTAATCAGCTTCTAAAAAGTCTTCTAAAAAGTCAACACTCATCTGTTTTGGTATGGGTTGATGAAGAAATCTAGCCATAAACATTTTTTCGGCATAAGGCACTTTTAAAAACCAGTTATAACGATATTTTACCACATAGCCTCCTACTTTATGAAAAGCAGAAAAAGCAAGGGCATTATATTGGAAAATTCCATTACAAGTTAATATGGCTTTATGGATTCTTTCTGGTACTAAATTGATAAATATAGTCCCTACGGATGCACCCATGGAATGGGAATTTAAGTAAATTTTTTCGAGGTTAAATTTATCTAATAATAAGAGCAAATCTTGGGCATAATCTTCTAATTCATAACCGATATTTACCCCTTTTTCTTCTTTCGATTGTCCAAATCCTCTCATATCGTAGAGTAAACAATCATAATAAGGTGCGATCGCATCTGCTGTGGTACGCCAATAGCGACAAGAGCCTCCCCAACCATGAATAAAAACCATCACAGGCTTAGGGGAATTATTGCTAGAAGGTTGACGAATCCACTCATAATAGTGATCAACCCCTCGAATATTAATTTTACCTTTTTCCATCAAATCCATACTGATAAATAATTAACAATATATTAGATTATTCCGATAACCAACTAAATAAATCACCATGACTTAATTGTAAATCTTTCGCAAAATCTGGTACAATCAACACATCTTCACTATTTTCAAAGACGACAATTTCTTGCTTAGGTTGATAAACGAAAATAGTCATTTCACTAGGATCAATTAACCATCCCATCTGTGTACCATATTTCAGTGCGTGAAGAATCTTTTTTGTTACTTTAGTTTGACTTTGTTCAGGGGATAGGATTTCAATAAGCCAATCTGGCGCTATATTAAAAACATTGCTAATTTGACCATCAGAATCACGGGGGATTTTATCCCAAGTAAACACTGTCACATCTGGCACAATGGCACGATTAGCAAAGATACATCTTAATTCGACAAACGCACGAGCAATACGATTCTTTTTCAAGATAGAATTAATATAGGAGGCAAATTCTGTTTGTAATAAGCTGTGTTTTCCCTGTCCCATAGGTTTTTGAATAATTTTACCATCGATATATTCACTAGCAGGTTTAGTTTCAGGAAGTTGTAAAAAATCTGTTAAAGAAATTGGTTTTAGGGGAGTTTGTACCATAATTTTACTATTGATTTACCATAAAATTACTTAGTGTTAGTATCTTAGCAAAAAAATAACTATTTAAGTTCGATACTAAAATGCTTTTATTTATAGAGTCAGGTTTTCCAACTCTACCAATCTTAATTCTCAACTTTTAATTTATGTTTCTGATAAACAAAAGACTTCATTGGCATTTGTAAAGGAGGGGAAAAAATAGGAGAAATTAAGTTTAAATATTCGTCTATTTTATTAATAATAATAGTCTCTGTTTCTAAATCTCTCAGAATACTTAAATAGTCTTGAATTTGCTCATATTCTTCTATGGTGAACCTTTGATTATGCCATTGGGATATAATTTGATTAATTGCCCATAATCTTTTCAATGGTGAAGGAGAATCTAACTGATTAACTATTTCATCTAAGATATTATTATTACTTTTATTGGAGTCTTTATTTTTGAGTAAAATTCCTGTTAAAAATAGTAATCCCACACCACTGAGGAGAATTTGTGAAATAATCCCTAATGCTAGCCATTTACTATCTAATTCAGTCCAAATATTTAAGATTAAATAACTACTTAAGGAAAAGCCACCAGCAGCGATAATAGAATATAATAATTTTCTATACTCAGGGTTTAAAGACTTAATAAAATTATGAAAATAATGATATAAATACTGATATTTAACTCGATAGCTGAATGCCATCGTTAAGATGAAAATGATGGTAAATACGATAATATCTACATCCCCAACAGAAGTCGTTAATCCTAATAGAAAAAAGTAAAGTTTTTTATCTTTAAAGTATCTTAAATAATTGCTAGAGATGCGATCGAGCTTAACTAACTGAGTAAAATTAATGGACATCTTAAAAGTAAGCTAATCCTTGAGAATAATAATAAAAATATTTGTTATAGATAATAGTTTCATTTTATTTAAACAAACACCATTGTATCAGATTGACAGAAAAATTTAGCTTAATTGGCGATAAGCCTCGTCTTAGTCCAAAATATAGTTATTCTTTTTCGCATTTTTGTTACTCTACATCATTGGCAGACACATCCACAGCGATAACATCAATGGTGCCGGGGGATGTCTGTCTAATAAATTTCCCCGATTCTACTTTCAGAGATTCACCACAGTTAGGGCAACGACAGTCAGTATTATTCAAACCAGTAAAAGTATAAGCACAAACAGGGCAGGAATCCTCCACTAAATTTCTTTTTAACCACCAACGGAAACCCAAAAATGCGATCGTCGGGCTAATAATTAAGAAGGCAATTAAAATTAAAATGCTATTAACAATCCACTGTAAACCCACTGCTCCTAATAATAAACCTACTACCACAAAAGTCAATAAACAACCAAAACCGGAATTGTTAATCTTGATGATTCTATTATTAAAATTCGATCGCACTCTCACCTCCTTCCTATCAAGACATAATCTATATCGTTCTTCAATTTTCTCACAAAAAGGATTATTCTTATTAATTATCTACTTTAGTTACTTAGCTTTTCATGAAAATTAGTCGCTTTATCGCCGTCAGCACATTATCCGTAGTGATTGCAGGATTTAGTTATCAAACATCTGGTTATGCCCAAAGATTACAACTTCCCTTTGTAACGGCACAGGCTCAAAACGATTCTGCTACTATTCAAGCTAAAGCAGAAATGATGATTGAGTATTTCTTTAAAAAAGACTTTCAACAAATACCATCTTTTGCTACCCCTGACTTAAGAAACGATTTATCCGAAGAAAGAATGCAACGTCTTTGGGATAGAGTAAATACCAAACAATGGCAATTTTAAAAGCAGAAGACAAACTCAAGTCATCGAAACCCCCGGCAGTAATTTAGTTATTGTCACCCTAGAATTTGATAAAATTACGGAAGACTGGATTATTATTTTTAACGATAGTCAAGAAGTGGTAGGGGTTGACTTTCCTACTTTTGAAAATATAGAAACCATTGCCAGAGAATTTATTGAAGACATAGCGAATGGAGAATATGCCGAAGCGAGAGCGTTTCTTCATCCCTTCTTGAAAAAAACTATCTTCTCTCGTCAAATTCAAATGGGATGGGAAAAAGTTATCGCTCAAAATGGTGACTTCAAGGAGATCAAAGATACTAGAGTTCGTCTTGGTTCTAGTATAGATAATACAGATATAGTTGTTATGGATTTAGAATTTAGTCGAGCAAGTGAACAAATTGTCGTTATTTTTGACAGTTCTAGGAGTATTATTGGGTTAGATTTTGTTGAACAATAAACAAATAATCAAAGGGAGTTAATTTATGTTAGAACAAGAGTCCATGTTGATTGAGGATATTATTGCTAGGGAAATATTAGATTCTCGTGGCAAACCTACGGTGGAAGCCGAAGTACGCTTAGAAAGTGGTGTAGTGGGTATTGCTCAAGTGCCTAGTGGTGCTTCTACTGGTACTTTTGAAGCCCATGAGTTGCGTGACGGAGATTCTCGTCGTTATGAAGGCAAGGGGGTTTTAAAAGCAGTTGATAACATTATCGAAAAAATAACCCCTGTGTTATTGAGTGTGGATGCTTTTGATCAAGTTGCTGTGGATACAGCAATGATAGACAGAGATGGTTCAGCCAATAAGAAAAATTTGGGGGCTAACGCTATTTTAGCTGTTTCTTTGGCTAATGCAAAAGCGGCAGCAACTGAGTTGGGAATCCCTTTATATCGCTATTTAGGTGGTCCTTTGGCTAATGTACTACCAGTGCCGATGATGAATGTTTTAAATGGCGGTTCTCATGCTAATAATAACGTGGATTTTCAGGAATTTATGATTATGCCCGTGGGTGCGGAGTCTTTTTCTGAGGCGTTAAGATGGGGTGCCGAAATTTTTGGTTGTTTGAGTAAAGTTTTGAAAGGGAAAAACCTCCTTACTGGGGTAGGTGATGAGGGTGGTTACGCCCCTAATTTAGCCTCAAATCAAGAAGCGTTAGATTTATTGGTAGCGGCGATCGAATCTGCTGGTTACAAACCGGGTACAGAAGTCGCCTTAGCAATGGACGTAGCGGCAAGTGAGTTTTACAAAGATGGACAATATATCTATGATGGTGCTAGTCATTCTGCGGCAGAATTTATCACTTATTTAGAGGAATTGGTGAGTAAATACCCCATTATTTCCATTGAAGACGGTTTACAGGAAGAAGATTGGGATAACTGGAAAATTTTAACGGAAAAATTAGGTTCAAAAATTCAATTAGTGGGAGATGATTTATTTGTTACTAATCCCACCCGTTTACAAAAAGGGATTAATTTAGGAGTAGCTAATTCCATCTTAATCAAATTAAATCAAATCGGTACTGTCACAGAAACCTTAGAAACCATTGATTTAGCAACCCGTCGGGGATACACTTCTGTAATTAGTCATCGTTCTGGAGAAACAGAAGATACTACTATCGCTGACTTAGCGGTAGCAACTCGCGCAGGGCAGATTAAAACAGGATCTCTATGTCGTAGTGAGAGAGTAGCCAAATATAACAGATTATTGCGTATTGAACATGAATTAGGCGATCACGCTGTTTATGCCCCCAGAGTGGGTTTAGGGTGTAGAGTATAGAGTTTTTCAGGTATTCCCAAATGAGGGAGTTTGGAGTTTGGAGTTCTGATCCGTTCGACTTCGCTCACTGACTACCTGTCGAAGTGTTCGGAGTTAAACTTGATAGGTATTGAGAAAAAAACTAGATAACTGCAACATCTAATACCTGCCACCTTTTACTTAGTTTTTATGTCTTGGTGCAAGATGGGAGTTTTACTCGCCCGTAATTGCCCACAAGCAGCATCGGCATCCAAACCACGGGAATAACGCACACTAACCGTAATTTTTTCCCGTTTTAAAAGCTGAAGAAACTGATTGATTCTTTCAGGGGAAGGGCGTTGATAATCGGCTTCAGAGATGGGATTGTAAGGTATAAGATTAACATGGGTTTGAAAACCGTGCAGATGACTCGCTAATTCTTGAGCGTGTTGCGGTAAATCATTGACTTCAGAAAGTAAAATATACTCAAAAGTAACCCGGCGTCCGGTAATTTTAACGTATGCTCGACAATCTGCTAACAGTTGACTAAGGGGATAATGATTAGCACTAGGAATTAATTTTTCTCTTACTTGCTGATTCGAGGCGTGAAGACTTACTGCAAATGTAATTTGTAATTTATGATGGGCTAATTCAAGGATTTTATTCGGTAAACCCACTGTGGAAATGGTAAGCGATCGCGCCCCGATTTTTATATCTTCATTAATAGATTTAATGGCTTTGACGACTTGGGGTAAATTGAGTAAAGGTTCACCCATACCCATAAAAACAACGTTAGACACCCTTTCACCGAAATCATTTTGCACCGTGAGAATTTGATCGATAATTTCATGGGCGTAGAGATTACGGGTAAAACCGCCCTTGCCAGTGGCACAAAAATCACAAGCCATAACGCATCCCACTTGAGAAGAAACACATACCGTTAAACGTTTATCTGTGGGAATACCTACGGTTTCGATAATTAAACCATCTGCTAATTTTAATAAATATTTGCGGGTGCGATCGCTTGCTATACTGCAATGATAAATTTCAGAGCGTCCAATAATATTTTCTGCCTGATTTTCCCGCCATTGCTTCGGAAAAACCGTTATATCCATCAAGGATTTTGCCCCTTTTTCATACAACCACTCATAGAGTTGTTTCCCACGATAGGCAGGTTGTCCTTGATTTTCCACCCATGTAGTTAACTCCGATAAGGATTTTCCCAATAAAACTTCTTTTTCTTTAGTCACCATTTTTCTTTTTTATAAACCTCCCATAAATTATTCATTATCACTATCCTGATTCACTATCTCCAAGGGAATCCTAGATAAATACTGCCTGAAATTACTGTTAAGGCTAAGGCTATCCAAAAAACGATTAATCCCCAATTTATCAGTGAGGGAATCGGAAGCAAAAGAAGTGCGATCGCACCTATTTGAGCAACAGTTTTCAGTTTACCCCAAATATTAGCCCCTGTAATTTGGTTTTGAGCATTCAGTTGAGGATTCACCCTCCATCCTGCAATGATAATTTCCCTGATGATAATAATAAATACAGCCCATGCAGGTAATTGTTGACGCTCAATCAAAATTAATAAAGGGGCAATAACGAGAATTTTATCAGTCAAAGGGTCTAAAAACTTACCCAAAACTGTAATTTGATTTAATTTCCTTGCTAAATAACCATCTAACCAATCCGTTAAAGCGGCGATTAAAAATAAACCAAAAGCTATCCACTGAAAATTAACCGATGGTTGATATAAACAATAAATTAAAGGAATAACTAAAACAATGCGAATGGTAGTGATAGTATTAGGGATATTCACAAATTTTACTCAAATCAAAGAATTATTGTAAGGTAGTCGGATTATGCCTCAATCTCAAGATTCTATTCTTCAAGCCGTTAATGTTTCTAAAAGTTTTGGTGGCTTAAAAGCAGTTAATCAAGCTAGTATTGATGTCAAGTATAATAGTATCACAGGTTTAATTGGTCCGAATGGTGCAGGGAAAAGCACATTATTCAATCTCTTATCTAATTTTCTGACTGCTGACGAAGGAAAAGTGTTATTTGAGGGTAATCCTGTACAAAATTTACCTCCTCATCAAATTGCTAAATTAGGTTTTTTGCGCACATTTCAAGTAGCAAGAGTTTTATCTCGTTTGACGGTATTAGAAAATATGTTATTAGGAAGACAAAATCAAGTTGGCGAACACTTGTTCTCAGTTTTCTTACAACCGCAAAAAATTAGGAAGCAGGAGAGAGAAAGTAAAGAGAAGGCGATGAGTATTTTAGAGTCAGTAGGATTAGCTCAAAAAGCGTATGATTATGCAGGGGCGTTATCTGGAGGACAAAGAAAGCTATTAGAAATGGCTCGAACTTTAATGACTAACCCTAAGTTAATTTTATTAGATGAACCGGCCGCAGGAGTTAATCCGACATTAATTAATCAAATTTGTGAGTATATTCTCCGTTGGAATCAACAGGGTATTTCGTTTTTAATTATCGAGCATAATATGGATGTGATCATGTCTTTATGTAGTCATGTCTGGGTATTGGCAGAGGGTACGAATTTAGCAGATGGTACTCCTGAAGAAATACAAAATAATAAACAGGTTTTATCGGCTTATTTAGGGGATTAAACCTGAGTTCGGGGTTAAACTTGATAGATATTGATAAAAAAATAGATAAATTGAGTAAACTCAGGGATTTTGAGGTAGAATAACCGTAAATTTACTTCCCCTATTCTCCTCACTTTCGACAAATATCGTACCATTACATAAATCAACAGCTTTTTTAACGATCGATAACCCTAAACCATTACCCTTTATATCTCCTACATTATCACCCCTTTCAAATAGTTGAAACAATTTATCTTGATAATCTTCGGGAATGCCAATACCGTTGTCTTCTACTTCCAAAATAATTTCTCCTTCATTCATATTTAGTTTTAAACTGACTTCCCCCCCTCTGGGAGAATATTTGATAGCATTGGAGAGCAGATTATGCAAAATATGATTGAGAATTTTTTGATCTAAACATACCTCGTATTGATTCTGATTACTGCATAATCTAATCTGATGGGTGTCTGAGAGATTTTTATATTCTTCTATCAGAATTTCTAAGTATTCCACAAGATTGAATTTTTCGGGATAAAGGGTTACTTTTCCTTCTTCGGCACGACTAATTAATAATAAGTCTTCGAGAGAATCTTTCATTTTTCCCACTGCCGATTTGATAAAGTTAAAATATCTCTCTTTCTTTTCTGGTGGGATGCGATCGCCGTAGTCTCTGATTAACTCAGTATAGCCTAAAATATTGGTTAAAGGGGTGCGTAAATCATGGGAGGCAGTGGCTAAAGCACGACTTTTTATCTGATTTATTTTCTTCTCCTGAGATAACGCCTCATCTTTGTGCTTATCCTCCTCATATTTCGCTAATGCCATACTAATAGTAGTGCTAATATCGGCAATTTTATAGGGTTTGACTAAATAACCATAAACAGGAGTTGACTGCGCCCTTTGTAAGGTGTTGGTATCTGCATAAGCACTTAAATAAATAATGGGTATTTTCCATTGATGATAAATTTTTTCGGCTGCCGTAATACCGTCCATCTCCCCTTTTAACATAATATCCATCAGAATTAAATCGGGGGTAGATTTTTCCACTTGAGAAATTGCCTTTTCTCCACTGTTAACCACTGCACAGATATGATAGCCCAACTTTTTCAAATCTAGTGCCAGACTTTCGGCAGCAATTAATTCATCTTCGACAATTAGAATTGTGGTAGTGACGGTTTTATTCATGAGGAAAATAGAAAAAAGTTAAGTTGGCAATTAGTAGTTGAGAAGTCAATATTTTCGTTCAAATTAATTTTACTCCATAAGGAAGAAGATTTTTCAATTCTTGACCTAAAACCTAATAAGGGGTTTAAACCTGTGACTAAAACCCCACATTCAACACCTGAGTTTTATCTAATTTTAACTCCGAGTTCAGGTAAAACTGATGGATGAGTGTTGATAATTTCCGATACTTTTTCCCGTACTTTTTCACTGGTTTGAGAGTCTAAAAAACGGAGACGAAATCTTCTAGCTAAAACATCTTCTGCTTTTTGAGCCATTTCATAACGACAAACATAAACAACCTCAGCAGTGATATAGGGATATTTAGGGCTTAATCTCTCAATGCCTAATTTTTGGGCTATTTCTTGGATAATTAAACACCTTGAACCATAGTAACTGATTAAGTGCTTTCTTATGTCTTCATCTTTTATTGTGGTGGTTAATTTCGCCTCTAGTTTTTCTCTGTCAAAATCTTTGCCCCCTGCAATAGAAATTAAAGGCAAGAATGATTCTGAGTTAAAGGATAGCTGATTACAGACTTTATTAACGGTATCCTTTGCCATTTTGCGGAAAGTTGTCCATTTTCCCCCTGTAATGGTAATTAAACCCGATTTAGATGTAATTATCGTATGATCCCGTGATAGTTTAGCAGTGGATTTTGCTAACCCATGATTAGGGGAAACTAACGGGCGTAAACCACACCATGCCGATAATACATCCTCTCTTTTAACGGTTTGATTTAAAAATTTATTGGTGTATTTGAGTAAATATTGAATTTCTGCTTCGGTAGCTTGGGGATTATCCTCTACTTTTGCTGGTTCATCGGTTGTGCCAATCAAAGTAAATCCTCTCCAAGGTACAATGAAAATGACCCTACCGTCTTGGGTTTTGGGTATCAATAAAGCACCTTCTCCGGGGGCAAAGGATTGATGAATAACAATATGAACTCCTGAGCTTACTTTTAAGAGTTTTTCTGTGTTAGGTTGGTCTAATGCTCTGATAGAATCGGTATAAGGTCCAGTGGCGTTGACGATCGCTCCTGCTCTAATTTCAAAGATTTCCCCTGTTAAACTATCTTTTACCCTGACACCTGTGCATTTTTCCCCCGGTTTAAGAATGGCGATTACCTCTACATAGTTGGCGATCGCAGCTCCTTGTTCAATAGCCGTCATAGCTACTTCCACATTCAGACGAGCATCATCAAACTGTCCATCATAATACATAACACTACCAATCATTCCTTCGGTATTGAGGGTAGGAAATAACTCCAAAGTTTGCTCAAGACTGAGTAACCTACTCCTACCCAAACTTTGTTTTCCAGACAGAAAATCGTACATTAACAACCCAGAAAAATAATAAGGCATTTGCCAAAACTGATAGAGAGGAATAATTAAAGGTAAAGGTTTCGCTAAATGAGGCGCCATTTGAATCACATTTTTTCTTTCCGCCAACGCATCCCGAACTAAGTTAAACTGACCTAAGTCAAACTTTTTAAAAGCCTGTTCTAAATAACGCACCCCACCGTGTAGTAATTTGGTGCTTTTGCTACTTGTACCCTGGGCAAAGTCAAAACGCTCCACCAAAGCCGTCTTTAAGCCCCTTCTTGCCGCCTCTAACGCCGATCCAACTCCCGTTGCACCACCGCCAATGATTAGACAGTCAAATTCTTCTCGCTTTAGTTTGGCTATTTGTTCATGTCTTTCGATTAGCTGTGTTTTCATGATAATACTATTTTGAGCTTCTTTTCTAGTATATAACTCCGAATTCAGGTTCATTAGTTTTTAGTCCATTCTCAGGGATTTTTGTTTTTTTAATTCCTCATCCGTTGCGAGGATTTCTTGATAGTAATAACTCATTTTTTCTAATTTATTCTCTACGGTTAAGTTATTAATTTGTTGTTGGCAATATTGTTTATATTTCTCTAATTTAATGGTTTCTAAAGATGCGATCGCAGCTTGAATGTAATGGGAAGCATCGGATAAAATCGGTTGTCTATTTTCTTGTATATGGAATAAAGGGCTTAATAATTGATTAAATTCGTTATTTTCAATGATAGTTTCTTGCAGAGTTAATAATAAATAATTAGTGCTATTATTAATAGTTTCACTGACGGGAATTTCGTGAATTTTTTGCCATAAAAAACGATGATGAGCTAAACTAAATACTAAATCTTTTTCTTCCAGTAAATCAATAATTTTTTCTCGATGAATAGGGCAATGAAGATAAATTAATAGTATGATAAATTCAGCTTCAGATATTTGTTGACTTTGATGAGATTTTCCTAGGGATTTATAATATTTTTTACGATTAAAATTACTATTGTTAAAATTTCTTAAAGACTGTTTTAAACTTTGATACATTCTTTTAAATTCTTCACTATTTAAACCGATTAAATTACTTCTTTTACTACTCAAAATTTCTGCACAGTAAGGTAAATAATAATCTCTAGTTGCCTGATTAGTGATTTTATTTAATAAACGAGATACAGCACTAAAAACTATTTCATAATCATCGCTTTTTTGCAGGTTATGCCCTTGTATTAATTGTTCAATTTGCCAATCTAACCATAAAGGAGCTTTCTCAATTAATTCCCGATATTTATTAATACTATTCTCGTCAGATTTTAAAAACTCATCTGCATCTTTTCCTTCGGGAATTGTCAAGATTTTTAACTTAATTTGCCCCGCATAAACTAAACTTTCAACTTCTTTGATTGCTCTTTCGGTTGCCTTAATTCCCGCTTTATCCGCATCAAAATTAACGATTATTTCCTTTGATTGGGTATAGCGAGATAATTGTTTAATATGTTTTTCTGTCAAAGCAGTACCTAAAACTGCCACTACATTTTTAATTCCAGCAATTTGGAGGGCGATCGCATCAAAATAACCTTCCACAACGATAACTTTATCTTGTTTAATAATATCTGATTGGGCATAATTAATACCGAATAAAGTCCTACTTTTAGAGAATAAATCTGTTTCGGGGGAGTTTAAATATTTAGGCTCACCGTCATCTAAACATCTTGCACCAAAAGCGATAATTCTACCTTGATTATCTTGAATGGGAATAGTTAAACGATCTCGAAAATAGTCAATATAACCATCTCCTTTTGATTTTTTTTTGATTAATCCAGCCTGTTCTACTAATAATAAAGGAAATCCTTTAATTTCTACCAAATAATTATATAAAGTATTCCAACCACTGGGGGCATATCCTAATTTATACTTCTCAATATTTTCCTGAGTTAAACCTCTTTGATGGAGTAAATAATCAAGGGCAAATTTTCCTTCTGTCTGTTTTAAACTATGTTGATAAAAATAATTAGCGACTACTATAATTTCATATAATTGTTCTTGTAAACTAATCTTTTGTTCTATTTCTTTTTGTTGTTCTACTCCTAAAGTTTTGACGGGAATTTGATACCTTTGAGCTAAATTGAGAATAACATCTTTAAAAGACTGTTTGCCAATTTCCATTAAGAATTTAATAGCACCGCCCCCTGCTCCGCAACCAAAACAGTAATATAATTGCTTGGTAGGATTAACGGTAAAACTAGGGGTTTTTTCGTCATGAAAAGGGCATAATCCCGTATATTGTCTGCCTTTTTTCTGAATCACCACATAATCAGAGACAATTTCTACTAAATCAACTTTTTCTTTCACCTGTGCGATCGTATCTGGATGTAAGCGAAAATTTTCTATTTCCATTCAATTATGGTTGTTAGTTAAATCAAATTTTGAGAATGAAACAGCCCCGGGTTTCCTATGGGGTTGCGGAAAAAGTGTTTTGGTTACGAGAATATAGCAATCAGTTATGAGTTGTGAGTTGTGAGAATACTATCCCCCCTAACCCCCCTTAAATAAAGGGGGAATTTAGTTGAAATTTCTCATAAATGATTCCTGATTGCTAGAGTTGTGAAGTCAGTTAGAAGTGGGAGCAACTCGCTCCCTTAGAAGTCAGTCAAAGTCCTTATAAATTGATGTGCTTTATTCCCAAATAGGACAACTTAAATCCCCTGATTTACGGGAGAAACGGATATTTTCTCGATAGTCCACAGGACAGTCTATCACAGCAGGAACATCGTCTTCAAGGGCGGTTTTCAGGGTAGGAATTAAATCTTCGGCAGATTCGACTCGATAACCTTTTAAGCCCATACTTTCGGCAAATTTCACAAAGTCTGGATTGCCAAAATCCACAAAGCTAGTTTCTCCAAATTGGTTCATTTGTTTCCAACCGATTAAGCCATAGCCGTTATCGTTAAATATCAGTGTCACGAAAGGAGTTTTTGCCCTTAAAGCGGTTTCTAATTCTTGGCAATTCATCATAAAACCACCGTCTCCTGTAACTGCTACTACTTTTTTATCGGGATGAACCAATTTAGCTGCGATCGCGCCCGGTATAGCGATACCCATAGCGGCAAAACCATTGGAAATGATACAGGTATTGGGTGCTTCACAGTGATAATTTCGAGCCATCCACATTTTATGAGCGCCGACATCGGAGATAACAATATCTTCTGATCCCATTACCTGCCTTAGATCATAGATGATTTTTTGTGGTTTGACGGGAAAACCTTCATCATGAGCATACTGTTCGTAATCTTCCCTAATTTCTTGACGGAGAGAAACGGCAAAGGGTAAAGGTTTAGAGACTCGATCGCATCTTTTCATAATTTCTGTTAAAGAATCACTAATATCCCCAATGACTTCCACCGTAGGAATATAACTACTATCAATTTCCGCCGAAGTTTCCGCAATGTGAATAATGGGAATTGTACCATCAGGATTCCAACGTTTGGGAGAATACTCGATCAAATCATAACCCACCGCAATGACCAAATCACTCTTTTCAAAAGCACAAGTAATAAAATCCCGTTGTTGTAAACCTACTGTCCATAATGCCAGAGGATGGAGATAAGGAATAGTACCTTTGCCCATAAAAGTATTGGCAACAGGAATATTTAACTCTGTAGCAAATTGAGTCAACGCATCGGATGCTTTTGCCCGAATTGTGCCATTTCCTACTAAAATAATCGGGTTTTTAGCCTTGGCGATGGCCACTGCGGCACTATTAACAGTCTTAAAAGAAGCAAAGATTTTTTCCCTCTGATTAATGGGTAATGGTAAACCCTGAACCTCCATCGCCGCAATGTTTTCAGGCAAATCAATATGTACCGCCCCCGGTTTTTCTTTTTCCGCTACCTTAAAAGCCTTTCTAATCACTTCAGGCGTAATACCTGAGCGTAGAATTTGTTTATTCCACTTAGTTACAGGGGCAAACATCGCCACCAAATCAAGATACTGATGGGATTCAATGTGCATACGATCAGTTCCTACCTGCCCTGTAATGGCCACCAAAGGCGCACCATCTAAATTAGCATCCGCTACCCCCGTCATTAAATTTGTAGCACCTGGACCAAGAGTAGAAAGACAAACCCCGGCTTTTCCCGTCAAACGCCCATAGACATCCGCCATAAAAGCCGCTCCCTGTTCGTGACGAGTGGTGATAAACTTGATAGAAGAACCCTTTAAGGCTTCAAGAAGATGTAAATTTTCCTCCCCGGGTAAACCGAAAATGTACTCTACTCCCTCGTTTTCCAAACATTTGATCAGTAATTCTGCTGTGTTCATTTGCCCCCCGATTTTGATTTTATTTTATTAATGTTAAATTGATTATCTTGAATGTTGTTGTTATATTTTTAGGAAAAGGGTTTTTATTATTGCCCACAGAGGCGATCGATTTATCCCAATATTTTCATCTTAACCTTTTCATTTCATATATAGAGTGTGAGCGTCATCAAATCTTCTGATATTTCTGCTAATTTTAACCCCGATTCTGCTTTTCTTTTAGATCATCCTGCCATTGGTATTCCAGATCATCCTTTACAATATAGGGCGATCGGTGTTATTCAAGGAATATACGAACCTTCCAACAATGCCTTAACCAAAGGAATTGTTACAACTATCGATAATCAAACCTTTGTTAGCGTGTTATTAGGCAAAACCATTGGAGCGGTAAAAAATCATATAGACTTAGAACAAGTACAAAATTGGGTGGTTTATCCTCATACCATTCCCGACACCGACAATATTCATTTACAAATAGTAGGAATTTACCAACTGCATAATAATATGAAAGAAACCTTACCGAATAATTACTTTTCTATTCGAGGGGATATTGCCTACTCATCCAAATTTAAAGAAAAAGTTATCGTAAAAATAAATCAAGGTCAATCTCGACAAAAACCCAATTATTTTAAACTAGAATTAAAAGGGAAAATCCCCAATAATCAACTCAAACATTTTTTTACATTTAGTGCTTGTTTAGAAGGCAAAAATTTACAGATTAAACAATATTTGGACTTAGGATTAATCGGAGTTAATTTTCGCTAAAATAAAAACAGATATTCCATAAATAATCAAACTCAAACTCAAAAATTCTGTAGGGGTTGAACACTGTTCAAACCTCATGGTATAAATATATAGCAATCCTGAATTTATTTAACGATCTCTATTAGCAATAAAATTCATTTCATTGCGAGATCAGGGTTTTGAGTCATAACTCGCTTTGCAATAAACTGACAAAGCTAATAGTTTTCCCATTGTATTGTGTCTCGACTACGTTCGACAACCGAGTCGAAGTGTTGAATAAGTTGAACTAATTAAAGTATTAAACTTAGATGGCTTAATAATATTAAGCACCTACATAATTTGTTATTTGTGATTAATAAATAATGTTGATAAATAATATGGAAAAAAAAATAACTGCGGTGATTTTAGCAGGAGGTTTTGGTACGAGAATTAAGCATCTTTTGCCTAACATTCCTAAACCCATGGCAACGGTATTAAATAAGCCTTTTCTGGAGTGGATTATTCGCTATTTACACCAACAAAATATTAATGACTTTCTTCTTTCTACAGGCTATTTATCACAAGTAATTGAAGAATATTTTAACAAAATTTTACTTGACAATTTGACCATAAAATGCTATGAAGAATTAGAGCCATTAGGTACGGGAGGAGGTTTTATCAATGCCGTTAATCAAGATAATAGTAATAGTGATTATTGGTTAGTTGCTAATGGCGATTCTCTCATTTTTACCGATTTAAAACCTTTTTTTGATTGTTTAAATGACGAGGAAATAGAGGGGGTAATTTTAGGTTTAACCGTAGAAGATGCTTCTCGTTATGGTTCTTTAAAGTGCGATCGCACCTATAATCTAATTAGTTTTGCAGAAAAACAAGCAGGAAAAGGAATAATTAATGGTGGTGTGTATTTATTTAAACATTCAATTTTGACTAAATTTCCTCGCAAAAAACCATTAAGTTTTGAATACGATATTTTTCCCTATTTATTAAATCAGGGATGTAAAATCAAAGTTTACACTACTTCTGCACCTTTTTTAGATATTGGTACACCAGAGACTTTATCTCAAGCAGAAAAATTCATCAGTGATAATTCCCCGTCTTTTTCTCTTATTTAAACTGGGATGATTTATGGATTACAAAACTCAACTCATTGACTTGCAAAGCCTTGCTAGTGGTGATATTGTACAACTTAAAACCTATCATTTTCAAGGCAATAATGGCACAAAAAAAGCCTATATTCAAGCCAATTTACATGGTGCTGAAATCGTTGGTAATGCCGTTATTTATGAATTAATAGAGTTTTTAAACCACTTAAGTAGTAATCAAATAGAAGGAGAAATAATCTTAATACCGATGTGTAATCCAGTGGGAGTTAATCAAAGAAACCTATTTTTTTCCACTGGTAGATATAGCCCTTACGATGGACTAAATTGGAATCGTATTTTCTGGGATTATCTCCATGAATCTCCCAATATAGATAGTTTTGTCAAAAATAATATCAATCTTACCAAAGAAAAAATTTATCAGAATTATTTAACGGATATTGTTAATAGTTTTTCTAAAAAAATAGAAGAAACTAATCATCAGAGAAACCTGTCTTTTTCTGAGCATTTTCGCAACGTTTTACAATCCCTTTCTTTAAATGCTAATTATGTCATCGATATTCACAGTTCCAGTGTATCGGCTATTGACTATATTTACAGTTTCGATCTCCGTCAAAAAAGTACAGATTATTTCTTGTTTGAGTATGCAATTTTAATGAATAAATATGATGGTAATGCCTTTGATGAGGCCTTCTTAAATCCTTGGTTAGTCTTAGAAAAAAAACTCAATCAGGAGGGTAGAAATATCACCTTTGATGTGGAAGCATGGACATTAGAATTAGGCTCAGGAATGAGAGTAAATGAGAAATCAGTTAATAAAGGAGTCAAAGGAATAATTAATTATTTAACATATAAAAATATCTTAAAATTAGACTTAATTGAACCTAAAGATAAAACAAAATTTGTCTTAAAGAATAACTTAAAACACTATTACGCACCCCAAGGAGGAATTATTCGTAATCGATTAAAAGCAGGAGTAAAAATTCAACAAGGAGATGCCCTCTATCAACTACTAACCTTCGGGAAAAAAGCAAAAAAGCCCACTATAATAGATATAAAATCAGCAGATCAAGGCATAATTTATGATGTGTCCACAAACGATACTGTTAATCAAGGTGAGTATATTCTAGGTATTTTCCCCCATGTCTAATCCCAATGAGTCATTTTTGCCCACAATTCCCATAGCATCTCCAGATTTCAAATCAGGTTTTGTCGCTATAATTGGGCGCCCCAATGTGGGAAAATCAACCCTAATGAATGAATTAGTAAGGCAAAAGGTAGCTATTACATCCCCTGTGGCGCAAACCACTCGTAACCGTCTTAGAGGAATTTTAACCACCCCCGTTGCACAAATTATCTTTGTTGATACTCCGGGTATTCATAAACCTCACCACGAATTAGGCAAAGTATTAGTGCAAAATGCGGTTTCTGCCATTAATAATGTTGACTTAGTTTTATGTGTGGTAGATGCGTCTCAACCGGCAGGAGGAGGAGATAGATACATTGCTGATTTACTCTTAAAAAGTAAAACTCCCGTGATATTGGGATTAAACAAAAGCGATTTACAGGGAAATAAAAGAGAAAGTCTGAATGAGAGTTATCAAGAAATATGTCAAGAAAACTGGCATAAGATGAACTTTTCTGCCATGACAGGGGAAGGATTAGACAAATTACAACAGGAATTAATCAATAAACTCGATTTTGGGCCTTACTATTATCCTCCTGATCTAGTGACAGATCAACCAGAAAGATTTATCATTGGGGAATTAATCAGAGAACAAATATTATTGCATACTAGGGAAGAAGTACCCCATTCAGTGGCGGTGACAGTGGAAAAAGTAGTAGAAGAAACGAAAATCACCAAAGTTTATGCGGCGATTAGTGTCGAGAGAAACTCTCAAAAAGGTATTATTATTGGACAAAAAGGGCAAATGCTGAAAATCATTGGTACTGCTTCCCGTCAACAAATGCAAAAATTATTAAGTGGTAAGGTATATTTAGAGTTATTTGTTAAAGTTGAGCCTAAATGGAGACAATCTCGGTTACGTTTAGCAGAATTTGGCTATCAAGTAGATAAGAATTAAGACGTTGCTGAATTAGGGTATGATTTAGGGGGATAGGGTGATGGGGTGATGAGGTGATAGGGGGATAGGGTGATGAGGTGATGAGGTGATGAGGTGATGAGGTGATGAGGTGATG
>CAYPDC010000020.1:12406-45258 GCA_964409355.1 uncultured Cyanobacterium sp. | reverse complement strand
GAAGGGCGTAATTGCTCCCATGTTTCGGGCTGTGGAATATAGGTATTGTCATCTATTTTTAAGCTACGGCGAAGCATTTGAAAAGTTTGATCGAAATCGGAAGGGGGTAAAGGGTTGGGCGTTGCATCATTGCGGGATTATTTCAATAAGTTTACAGAAAAATATATCTTGTGTCTTCTAGCTTCCGCTTATGTTATACATTAATGCGTCATCCCATGAAGATGCAACGCCCATAATTGAGTTTCCATGCAGAATAAGTCTCATTGATACTACCTAAAAAACTGGTTTGCTTACCATCTGCTAAAGTAATCACCCCTGCTTTGCCATGCACTAAACCAAATTTATCACGGGGTAACACTTTTACATCCATCTTTCCTGTACTCAAAAACTGGTATAGTCTAGTTAGTCTGGGTTTACTGCGAGAATCTAACTTTTCAGGTTCAAAACTACACCATTCTCGTCTGAGGGCAAAATTAGCCGCCCTAGCGGTTTCTACGTCTTTAATCTCTAAATCGGAGTTACAGATAATTCTTACTTTTCCCGTCATGGATTCAATGGCTTCCCCTGCTACTTCTAACATCGATGAACTAAAATATCCTGCGATGCGATCGTACCTAATCGCCCCTTTTCGTCTTTGATTTAAAAAGGATTCATCTAGGGGAGTTTGACGGGAAGAAAAACGATTCATGGGAAAAATTATGAATTATGAATTTTGTAAGTTGAAATCATCTAACAAGTTTTATAAGTTTATTGATAATGAGAGTACATTCTAATTATTTTAATGGTTTTCTCTGATTCAATTATTTCATAAACCAATCGATGTTGTATGTTAATTCTACGAGAATAAGCACCGTTTAAATCCCCGACTAATTTTTCATAGGGAGGAGGGTTTTGATAGGGATTTTCAGCTAGTAAATTGAGTAAATTTTGTGCTTTATTTTTCAGCCCTTTATTAGCAAGTTTCTTGGCATCTTTTTTAGCTTGTTTTGTATAAACAATTTTATATTTCACCAATCTAATTCCTCATCACATTCTTCAATGGGGGTAGCCAATCCTTCTTGTATTGATTCTTTCATACCTGATATTGAGGACAAATATAGAGTTTCTTGAATAGCACTCCAATCTTCTTGAGAAATTAAAATGGCATTATATTTTTCTCCAGTAATAGTGATTGGTTGATGAGAAATTGCTACTTCTTCAATCAATTCATTAAAATTATTTTCGGCTTGTTTTACTGTTTTAATAGTCATAGGAAAAATTATGATTTATAAGTTATGATTTATCACCTATAATGATTTTATACTCAACAAGGTCATAATTTGATTGTTTCAAAAACCTCTGTTACTTATTGCCCACCTTCACCAGTATCTCTTATTCCTTTACTGAGTATAGCGCGATCATCTTTAATAATTTTTAGAAAAAATACAAGATACAATAAATAATCATGGTTAAAGAATATCACGTTAAACTTATTCAACAAGGTAATATTCAGACTTTACCTATTCCTAAAGAATTAAAAATTACAACATCATCGGTAATTATTCATCAAGAAGATGATAAATTAATTATTGAACCATTACGTCAAAAATCTTTATTAAAAGTTCTTTCTACCCTTGAACCTTTAGAAGAGGATTTTCCTGATATTGATAAGGGTTTATTACCTTTAGATGATATTGAAATAAAAAAATGAATTATGTTTATTTATTAGATACAAATATTGTTTCTTAATTATTCATTATTTAATAATCGTTATTAATTGAGAAGGGCTTAAAATCAAAAAATCATCTTGAGGAAAATCTTTTAGATTACGGGTAACAATCGCATCAAGATTATTAATAATTGCTGAATAATATTGAATATCATCCTCAAAATCTTTATAGTTATTATTCAGAGCATTGATAACTATTTTCTCTGTAATAGGATTAATTTTACAAAGTTTTGTTAATCGATGTAAAAATTCAAAACTCCACTCCTTTCCTTTCTGTTTCCGCAGAATATAATAAATATCAGTTAAAGTAGTAGCACTAACAAAACCTTCTATTTTTCCTTGTTCAATTAAGTAAAAGATTTCGTCAGATTCTTCATAAAAAGGTAATCTAATTAAAGCAAAATCTAAAATGATATTAGTATCAATTAAAACTTTCATAGATTATGTTTCTCCTTTAAGTAGTTCCATTTATTCTCATCAATATCAAAATTTTCATTTATAGGCATTTCGGTTTCTAATAAGTCTTTAAAAGTTTTACTTTTACATTTAATGCTTCCCTTGTCATCGTGATTTTTTTTGATAATTAAATTATCAGTTTTTAAGATAACAATTTCAACCTCACCTGCACTAAGATTAATTGTTTCTTCAATAATTAATTGTCCTTTTTCGTTAACAATACCTTTAACTTTAGTTGCTTCCATTTTGATTACCTCTCATTTTTTTTATAGGGATTATCTAACCAATCTTTATATAAAATAGCTTTTTTTTGCTAACTTAACAGCTATATCTTTTTATTCTTGTTTTTGTAAATCTGGATCTGGAAGATTAATAATATTAACATGGGTATCATGATCATTATAAACATCTAAACCCAACTCTCTAATATCCTTAACAGATAATTAAATAATACCAAAACATTTGTTTAGATATTGATAACAATTTTCGGGTATTAAATCACAAGACAATCCTTCTTCAAAAGTTTTTTCTTTCTGTAAAAATCGCAAAATAAAAGCCTGAGTATCAACATTCTTGATATCAGGATCAATCCATGTTTTCTTGGTAATAGCTCTATATAAAAGTATATTATCAGTTATTAATTTATTCACAATTATTCTGGAAATATTAAACTATCCTCTGTAAAAAGCCACTCAAGAAGTTTAGCAATAAATGAGGTTTTTGGTTGTTTTATTAAATTAGATTTATCACCTTTAACATAATAAATAGAGGTTTGAAAAGAATTATTAAAAGGAAACTTAAACCAAACTTTTTTATCTAATAGTTTATTATTCCAGATTAAATCAATTCCCCCTCTATTTTCTACTGAAGCATAACCACGAGGGAAAGAATCACCTAAAATTTTATAGATTTCATTTAATAATTGAATAGCACCAGAAAAAACGTAATCAGAAGGATAATAAATTTCATCTTCATCATTTTCATCTAAATCAGGATCTATTTCTTTTAATTCTAAAAGACGCTTTAAAGTTATATCAAAATCTGGATTAACTGTTAACATGATTAATTCTCCTTTAAAGTTATGAATTAGTTAGATAATAAATTTTGATAATTTTTTTCTATCTCTTGGGGAGACAAAATAACCGTTTTACCATCTTGCCAAATAGCGATCGATTCCCCTAATTTACGGTGTCTATCTACTGCTTTAATTACAGCTTTTTGTACACCTTCATTAATTATTTCAGATAATTTTTTTTCTGGTTTATTATTCATAATCGGAGGATGTTAGTGTCCAAAAGTAATTTATTGAAGTAAAATATAATTTGATTAATTCCATTTTTGTTTTTCTCCTTTTTATTTTAGTTTAATAAATGTCCAAAATTATCTTATGTAATCCATGATAGATCCTTGTTCTAAACCTGTTAAACGACGATACATTAATATTGCTTCTGATTCACTAAAACTGGCAACTATATCAACTGCTAATCTTATTTTTTGTTGAGATTCATTTTCTTCATCTAATAATTTTTCAATTGAATCATCTTTTAAAAATCGAGAAGGAATGAGGTTTATTTTTTTTTCTTCTATTGCTTCTTTGTAAATTGTAAATAATGCTTTAATAATTTTTCTTTGACCATATTGTTGTGTTGCTAAACGAGGATTAGTGATAACATATTTCCAAACTAATCTTTGTAACAATTCTATCTCTATTTCTTCTTCTAATTTTCATTCTAAGTAGCCATATTTTCCATAATTTTCAGATATAGAAGCTGATTGAATATATCTTTGTATCAATAAAGAACTGCTTGCTCTAACATAAGTAATCTCGTCAGCAGTACCAGGGTTATATTTGGGGGGTATATATGAGGAAAGAAAACTTTTTAATCTTTTTTGTTCTTCTTGTTCTTGTATTTTGTTTCTAATATCTTTATCAGTAAGGCGATCGCTTTCAAGCCATTTTTGGAGAAAATTTTGCCATTCTTCTTCTTTTTGAACTAAAACATTAATAGGAATTAACCCTGCTAAATAAAAATCTTCTAAATCATGAACACTAATTGCGATATTGTCTAATTCTTTTTCTGCAATATGTCCAAAAGGTGGATGTCCTAAATCATGGGCTAAACAGGCTGTTTCAACAACATCTGGTTCTAATTCACCTTTAAGAATTTCTATCAGGGTTTTCCGTTGATTCCAATAATCTAAAACCTCATTTCTGAGCCAATTTTTCCCCGATGAAACCTCCTCACTGCGCACCACTTCCCGAATGGCAAACAAGGCATTTCTTACTAAGGAAGTGCTAAAAACACTATCTTTATTGAGTAACTTTGTACCAAAATCCGTAGCAGTTTTTAAGTGGGTTTCGTTGGCTTTACCAGTAGCTAACAAGTCGGTATATTCCCGAATACCAAAGCCTCTGGCTAATTCCTGATATGCGCCCGATCGATATTCGCCGTGACTTTCCATGTCTAAGCCTTTGAGGTAAAAACGCTCATCGGGGGTTAAGGTTTTCCAGATAAAAGTATCAAATCCTTTCGGCACAAGGTAATCACAGGCAATTTTCACGGCAGAATCGATTAATTCTTCAATGGGTGATTTACCCCCCTCTAATCCCCCCTGAGAGGAGGGAAGTTTTTGCCCCTCAGAAGATTTACGGGGTTTACTTAATTCGTAGGCGAGGAGTTATGAATAAAGGTCGTGAGTTGTTTGTAACAATACCTTTATTAAACAAAGATCCCGAACCTTGTTTCCCTTCGAAAAAAGCGAAAGAAAGATATTATGATGTCATTTGGTTTAAGAGAATAAAAGAGATAAAATGCAGTATTTAAAAGGAATTGAAATAAATGTGTCAGGCAGTCAGCACCCTAGCTTTAGCCCTTAAAATGCCTATTGTTGGAGAAGTCTATTCTTCTAAACAATCGCCGATTTTTTCCCCATCGTGATAGGCAGCAAGTAGAATTTCACTGGTTTTTCCCCATACTATATCCCCAGTGTGAGAAACTGTGGATACCGAAGGTGCGGCTATGCCGATCGCACCTAAGTCTCTTTTATTTACTAAAGCCTCTTGTATAGATTTTTCCATCGCATCCGTTAAAGACAAACCATCAGTGACACGAATCACGATTTTCGCCGCTAAACACTCATCTATAATATCTTCTCCAATACCAGTACAACTTACCCCGGCATAACTATTGGCATAATTTCCCGCAGGAGTGGCGGAATCGCTGACTCTGCCTACTCTTTCTAAACCCTTACCACCAGTGGAAGTACCAGCACTGATTTTACCATATTGATCCAACGCCACCACCCCAATGGTTCCCCTACGGGCATTTTCTGAGGCTTCTGCCACTACTCCTGCCATTTTCTTGGTGAAATTTTCCTTCCTTTCTTCCATCCACTCTTGCAAACGTAAATCCGTTAAGGGATCATAAAGGGGTAATTGCAATTCTCTGAGTAATTCTGCACTACCATAATCAGATAAAATTCTATCTTCTTCATTTTGCAATGTTTTTGCCAAGTAAATGGGATTTTTCACCCTAGAAACGTTTATTACACCACTAAACCTCTGTTTTTCTCCATCCATCAAAGAAGCACTCATTCTAATTTGTCCATCCGACTGTAATACAGAACCTGTACCTGCATTAAAACGGGGATTATCTTCGAGTAACTGACAACCTCTAACCACTGCTTCGGTAGCGGTTTTTCCTTCTAATAATAAACTATAAACTTCTTCAACAATGCTATGGAGAGATTCCCTAACCGCTTCTAATCCTCCTTTTCCCTTTAAAGAACTTCCTGCACCACCGTGTATAATTAATTTGGGTTGTTTTTGATTAGTCATAGATGTGATTATTTTACGAATAAAAATTTAAGGCTTTTCTACAGATGATAGATTACTAGAAATTAATCGATAAAAAGTTTAATCTAAAAAGTGTTACTCATAACAAAAATTTAATTGTTTTACATCAACAGTTTTCATTTAACCTAAAATCTGATCCCAGATACCTAACACCTTTCTTTTTTTAGAAATAATTTGTCACGACGAGAAGTAATAGAGCTTTTTTTGATTATTATATTTTGGAGAAGTATTTTTCACTATTTTTTCATCTGATTTTTATTTAATTTGCTGAAAAAAAGAGGGAGATTCCTGAAAAATTGAAATTGAGGGATTTTTTCTCGTTGATTAATCAAATAAATACTAACTAAAGTTAACCATACCCCTTGCCATTGTAGATCAGAAAGTTTTTCTTCTAACAATAAGTTACCAAAAGTTAAGGCAAAAACGGGAGTTAAAAAAGTTAAGGCACTAAGACTGGTTAAATTACCTTTAGAAGCCAGATAGAAAAAGACACCATAAGCGATCGCGCTTCCGAAGATGGTAGCATAAGATAGGGATAACCATGAATTAAAATCAAGATTCACCCATTGATTAGATTCCGAGAAAAAACTGAGTAAAAATAAAACAAAACCACCGATAACTAAATGCCATCCCGTAGCGACGACAGCATCCACATGACGAGACACGAAAGGAATCATCACAGTGCCTCCTGCCATAGACAGAGAAGCCAATAACATCAACCATTCCCCATTGTCGAATAAACCACTCCAAGTTAAATTTATCGCCGAAAAATCTCCTCCTAAACCTCTTAAAATCCACTCATCAGGTAAGCCGATTAAACTAATACCAATAATACCAACCGATAAGCCTAACCATCCCCAAAAACCAATGACTTCCTGGAATAACCACCGAGACATAATTGCTACAGCCAAAGGTTGAGAATCAATCATAACCGATCCTAAACCTGCACTGGTGCGTTGTAAACCCTCACCGATAAATCCTTGAAAACAACAACCATCCACTAAGGCAAAAATAAAAATCCATAGCCACCCCTTACCAGAAATTGCCTGAGACTTACCCAACATCAAAGCCACCCATAAAATCAACAATCCTGCGGGGAAAATCCTCACTCCAGCCATAAATAAAGGAGTTGTTTGAGGGATAACACTTTTCATGGCTACCATTGCCGTACCCCAGAGGAAAAAAGGTGATATAAGTATGATTGGGGTTAAAAATGACCAATGAGATTTTAATTTCAGATCCATTAATTTATTTATCTTTTTCGTTACATTTCTTTATATTAGTCTTAATCAGTGACGATTTGAGCAATTTTCAGAATGGTAAATAGACATCTCCAATAATTCCCCAAATAAGGGCTAAAGCCCTTACGACGAGCCTATATTAATATTTTCTACCAGATGAAGGTTGGAGATTATAAGAAGAATTAATTGAAGTGCAAAAAGAAAATAGGAGGTAGTTTTAAAGAAAATGATATTTTGAAAATGGGTACTCCCAAAGATTTTCAACCAAAAGCATGGTAATATATTTGGGAAATACAAGAAAATCAAATACAAAAAAGTTACTTATTTTAATATAAATCATACTTTAACAAAGTACAATCAATTCCACCATTATTAATGGCGATGCGACGAGAGGTTCTTAAACCCACTTTTTTGGTTAGAATCTTGTTACCAGTTAAAATATAGGCAGTCCAACCTTTGAAACGTTGCTTTAAAATATCTCCTAACAGTTTATATAGAGGAAATAAGGCTTCCGTATCCTCAAGGCGTTTACCGTAGGGGGGATTACAAATCAAAATCCCCGACTCAGCAGGAGGAGTAGCATCCACTAAATGCCGTTGGAGAAATTCAACTTGATCGGCAATTTGACAGGTTTTAGCATTATATTTAGCCTGTTTAATAATATCGCCGTCAATATCTGTGCCAACAAGGGGAGGTAAATCGGTTTTTTGACTCTTTCTCGCTTCGTCAATCAAACCTAACCATAAATCATGATCATAATCTACCCAATTCTCAAAGCAAAATTGATCCCGATATAACCCCGGTGCGATATTCAACCCTATTAATGCCCCTTCAATAATAATAGTACCTGAACCGCAAAAAGGATCGTACAATGCTTTCTCAGGAGTCCATTCTGCTATGTATAGTAAGGCTGCCGCTAGGGTTTCTTTGATGGGTGCTAATCCCACCGCAGGGCGATAACCTCGACGATGGAGACTTTCTCCGGTACTATCTAAACTAAGGATACATTCATTTTCGTGAATATGGGCGTTAATGACTATATCAGGGGATTGTGTATCAATGCTCGATCGCATCTTATGGTATTTTTGTTGTTGTTCAACGATGGCATTTTTAATCTGAATAGCGGTAAAATGACTATGGTTTAACAGATCATTTTTGCCTGTGCAACGAATCGCTAGGGTTTGCTGAGGTTGGATAAATTCACGCCAATCCATTTTCTGCACATTGCGGAATAACTGTTGCGGATTCTCACTTTTAATGGTGGCAATGGGTTTTAACACTCGAAAAATAGTTCTCCCCCAGAGATTAACCCGATATAAAATTTCTTGATCTCCTCGAAAATGTACTCCAGTAAAGTCGGGTTTCACCTCTTGCGCCCCTAACTTGGTTAACTCTTGGGCGGTAATTTCTTCTAATCCTCTGGATGTGGTAGCAAAATAAGATGTATTCACAATGAATGATTAACAATTAACAATATTTTTATCAATTACAAAAATAGCTTTGACAAGTTCAGAGAAGTTCTCAGTTTAACAGGAATTCCGAGTTCAGAGTTAAAATAATTACTTAAACAGTATGAGCAAAACACTTTTCCCTCATCCCTGTGTTAAGCCCAATTATTAGGAAGATATTAGTAAGATAACTCTATTATTACACGTTTGTTATCAAGAATCTCCCATTTGTATTTTACTTTTAAATATTGAAAAACAGGGTTTAAAACATCATGGACTAATTGGCTATCTTCCCAAGAAACACCATAAAATTCTGCTTCTTTTTTTGGTAAACTAGGTTCTAAAATAATTTTAATTTTGGATTCTTCTTCACTAAAAGATACTAACTTAGAACCACCAGAAAGATTATTTAAAATAACACCTTTAGCGATTTCTTTTAGACTTGGAGTCTGTATCGTAACCCATGTATCAAGGAATTTTTGACCAATAAAATTTAACCAATCTTCTACGGATAAATTATTTTGTTTTAAATAAGCAATAGTCAAAATAATATAACTGGTTAAATTACTCATTGATTGAGCCGAAATTTGTTCCTTTGTAAAATTAACAGGCATCATATTTTTATTTTAAAACTTGATTGTTTGTTCATATAATTTGGAAAACTTCATTGCCAATCCTTTCTAAAATCATACCTTCCGGGGGCAAGAATATCGTTTGGATCTAAACTTTGTTTAATAATTTTAACTAATTTACCATAATCATCTTGTGCTTTAGGTAAATCATTCATGGACTGAATTCCCAAACGATAAGGTATATAGCCTTGTTCTAATAAAATAGATAACAATGTATCATGACAATTTTTCGCTTTATCATCCTCTCCATGGATTTCCCTATCATACACAATAGCTACATACATATAAACACTTCTTGCTGAAATACATTTAACGGCAATATTCGGCTCAAAATTATAAGACTTGATGATAGATTCGATAGATGCGATCGCACCGACAATTTCATTTCCATCAAAAGGTAAAAGAGGACAAAGCCACAAGACTCCACAAAGATCTAAATCAGGATTGATGGTTTCAGGGACTGGAGTTTTTTTCCGCCAATAAGTGCTTTTAATATTATCATTGGTGGGTAATCCAAATGTATAGGGATTATCTTTTAAATCTTCAAATCTTAGTTTGATAATTTTTCGATTTAAAGATTCTTGGATTAATTTTTTTTGTGCCAATCCCAACTCTTTACTCGCAGAATATAATTGTCCTGTTCCCCACCACTGTTCCACCCCTTTTAAATCCTTTAAATTCAAAGGAGTTTGCTCTTGCATGACTTTCCACGGGTATCTCCCCTGTCGAGCTAAAACTTTATAACTATTCCAAAGACAAAAACAACTTTCAGGGATAACTCCTTGCAAAATTAATTTTTGAACCTGATCAATTAAAACGACTAAACCCGAATAATCTTGAACACGACAAATAAAACTCTGATAATATTCGGGAATGGGTGTTAGCCAAAAAGTCATTTTGGTGACGATGCCAAAATTAGATTGACTAAAAATACCATCAAAGGAAGCCCCCACTCCCCAACGACTTAAAGATGTTGCCTTCGCATTGGCAAACCTACCAAAACCAGTATGTACAATTTCTCCTGTGGGCAATACAACTTCTAATCCACAGGCATAATTAATGCGATCGCCATAAGGACTATCCCCATCTCCTCGTTCCAAAGCATTACCAATTAAACTTGCATCAGGTGAACCGCCAATAGTAGAAAGAAATAAATTTGTCTTGGTTTGACAAAGATATTCATACGCTTGTTGAAAAGTGACTCCCGGTTCAACACAGATATAAGCGAACTTCTCATTATAGTCAATAATGCGATTCAAGCGACTTAAATCCATCACAACATTGTTATCAGAAACTGGCACTTTTGAACCTAATCCCCAGTTTTTGCCACAACTGATGGGATAAATCGGAATTTGATGATTATTGGCAATTATTAGGCTTTTTTTCACTTCCTCAACGTTACCCGGACGAATTAACCCACGAACTTTTTGTTGAGTGGTAAAAGTCGCAGTTTCTAAATTCTTGATCGTGGCAGAATCAATTAAGACATTTTCATTACCCAAAAGTTCTAACCAAGATTCGATCGCATCTTTCATCGAACTGTAAAACCTCTATATATAGTTTCAATGAGAACAGATAACAAGGCAAAGACTAACAAGGGGTTTAAACCCCTTGTCCATGTACAATCAATTTTTTTGCACGATAACTTACCAACCTTTTGGACTGGGAATATTTACATCAAAATTCGTACTAGAACTCCCTCCTTTATTGGAATAGCACAAACCTCCAGCTACAGCTTCAAGAGCTTCCTCATCGAGTTCGCCATCTTCACCAACATAACTTGCTAAATCTCCCCCTGTGAGAGAACCATCTTCATGTAAAGTGAAACCACTATTGACGACAGCTTCTTCAAATTCCTCTTTCGTAAAACTTAAGTTATTTTGTTGTCCTAAATCAACAGATAAATTTAACACTTCTTCTTTACTGCTAGTCATAGCATAAGAAGTTGCTAATTCTGGATTAGATTTAATCATTTCAATCATTTGTTGCGCATTTTCTAATGACATAATTTTTTCCTGAGTTACAAAAGTGAATGTTTACTTTGGATTAATCATAATCATAAATGGGCTTTGATAAGTTCAGAAAAGTTAAGGAAAAAGTTCAGAAAAGTTCAGAGTTTAAGGTAATTTTAAGCGGTCTCTGTTATTATTCTATTCAAGTAGGTATTTTGGTGAATACAAATATTGCACATATATAGCAATCTTATTTTATCGATCGTAATTTTAGTGAGAGAAGAAGGTAAAACTGGTTATGAATTATGATTATGATGTGATCGTTGTCGGGGCAGGTCCTAGTGGTTCAACAACTGCTATTTATGCGGCTAAACATAATTTAAAAGTTTTGTTAATAGATAAAGCAATTTTTCCTCGGGATAAGATTTGCGGTGATGCAATTCCGGGAGATTGTTTTCCTATTTTAGAAGAACTAAATCTTGTAGATGAGTTGACTCAAACCCCTCATGGAGAAGGTAAAATGTCTTTTCATTTCCAATCTGAATCATTAAAGTTTCCTTTTGCTCAACAATTATCCACAGGCCAAAATATCGTTTGTCGGCGTTATATTTTTGATCATATTCTCTTTAAAAAAGCCCAAACATTTGTTGATACTCAGGAAGGATTCAAACTAGAAAATTTACTGATGGAAAATAATCAAGTTTATGGCATTGAGGGAATTTGCCGAGAAGGAAAATACCGTAAATATAACGCTAAAGTAATAGTTGGAGCCGATGGTTGTCGTTCTTTTGTCGCAAAACAAATAGGTATTAATCAAAAAAATAATGATTATGAAGCTGTTGCTACTCGGACTTATTACAGTAACTTGCCCGTCGATCGAACCAAACTAGAGTTTCACTATTTATCAGATTGTATTCCGGGTTATTTTTGGATTTTTCCAGTAGATAAAGATCTTTTTAATGTGGGAGTAATTCTTTTTTCTGACAAGGAAAAAAAATCATCTCAAGCAGTAGATAAAAGTTTAAAAACAAGTCCTTTTTTAGAGGAAAAATTTGCTGAGGCAACTATTGTTAATAGAATGAAAGGGTGGTGTTTACCCATAGGAAGTAAGCAAAGAATTGTTCATGGTAATGGTTTTATTTTAGTCGGAGATGCAGCAGGGTTAATCGATCCGATGTTGGGACACGGCATTGATAGTGCTATGATCTCAGGGAAAATAGCAGGATATTGTTTAGGAAAAGTTTGTTCTGCCCACGATTATAGTGAATCAACACTCAAAATATATACTGACAATTTATGGGAAACATTTGGCAAAATATACCAACATAGAAATACTTTTCGTCAAAAATGGTTTACTTCTGATCAATATCGAGACAATTTTCTAAAAATGTGGGGATCTTCTTCTCGTTGACTTATTTGTTTTTCAACATATCAGGCAACCAAAAAATAATCAAAATTAAAAAGCAAATTATACTTAGTCCGATACTATAACGCATAGCACTTTTCACGTTATAAGTTTGTTGAATTAAATATAGTATTTGTAACATTATTTTAGTGTCAATAAGTAATTAGTAATTTAAGGTGATTTCTAACAATAAATATACCAGCATGATCCCCCCTAACCCCCCTTAAATAAAGGGGGAACTTATTTTGGTTCTTCATGACTTAGTATGCAAATTGCATTTTGAAAACGAGAGATCAAGACTTCCAGCTTTCACAGCATACCATCTCGTGAAGAACCCTTATTTTTAAGTTCTCACAACTCATTTAGTAGGATTGCTATATAAATAATATAAGTTAATATTCTCAATTTTTCCTGTTTCTATTTCTAATTCTTTTAAAGAAAAGACAACATTAAGTTTTTCTTGGTTTTTATAATATGAGTTAATATTCTTTGCGTACTGATTATTGATAAAATTATCCATAAACAGTTGAGGTTCTAGGGGATGATAATGTAATATTTTCTCATTTCGATCGGAAAAAGAAATATGAACCCAAGAGCAAAAATTGATCAAATTTAAGGCTGTTGGTGATAAAGCATTTGTTAAGTGTTTTTGTAGCTTCGTGTCCTTAAATTCTTCACAAGTTATGTCAGGATAAACTTTGATTTTTGTTGTACCATTAAGACCAAAATCAAAACCCACTAATAATTGATCATGAAGGATCAAAGGACGCAACATATCTTCTCTACCATCTAATAACAAAGCGGTGTTGAGTTTTTCTGAATAATCATTAAGAATAAACCAGATTTTCAAACGAGAATCACAAGAACTTGCCCGTAAATCTACACCAGTTATAATGGTTTGAACTTTATCTAAATTAAAATTATGATCGTAAAACTGATTAAATAAACCATAGTTTAAAGATATATTTTCTTTTTTTTCTATGGTACGAAAAAAGTTTAACACTGATTGAATAAAATTAATTTTTTTGGCAAGAATATTGGTATTTAACCATAGATTAAATCTAGTGGGATAAACACTATCTTGGTTAATTTTACAAGAGAGTTCTATTTCGCAGTTGTTTAATTGATAGACAAAATTTTCAAAATCTTCTAACAGAGGTATATTCTCAAGTCTAAATTTTTGTTTTTGCCCATATATTAAAGCTAAGTTGTAGCTACTGCTGGTTAAAAGGCTTGTTGTCATTGCTCAATAATTCCTATCAAAGAACTTAAATTCTATTCTTAATTCTTTTAAATCTTTAATTCTCTTAGGTGATTTCTGACGATAAATATACCAGATAAGATCCCCCCTTTTGAGAATGAAAAAACCCTGCTTAACAAAGGGGGAATTATCAAGGAAATGGGTAAATTCTTTCTTGGAAACCAACTTAACTCTTAATTATGCACCACAGCCCACACTTTGTTGAATTTTAATTTCTTTTCCACTAGCAACATTTTGATAGGCTTCGGCAACACTGGCTCGAAAACGATTAGCAAAACCATCACAATGATTGGCATACAATGTTCCCTGTTGGTGCATGGCAAGAAGGGCACATCCACCACCACAATATAAGGCATAAGGACATTTACGACAGGTTGGATTACTAATCACACTACGATTACGCCAAGTTTGATTCATTTCTTCGTTTAAAATAACATCGCTATTATTATCGATATAACCAATGCGAATTTTTTTGTCTCCTGTCTTACTCCAACAAGCATATAAATCACCAAAGGGATCAATTACATACATTTTATCGTGAGCTCCACAGAAACTTCCTTTGATTTGTGGCAGGGTTTTGTTTTTCTGAAATGGGTTTCTCGATTCTTGAAATAATCTACTAATATCCGAAGTGAGGGGATCGTCACGACGTTTAATCACATCCATATTTGGATATTCTTCTCGCATTTGAGTTAAAGCCCGATCTAATTGCCACGAATTAAATAAATTTTTTCGATCGATGTTATCATTTTCGGCAGTAATAGGAGCAGTATATGCCATAAAACGCTCATAATTGTGCCAACCGTGTTTAATAATTTCATCTGCTAATTCTGGCAACTGTTGAATATTATTGCGATCGATATTCATTCTCAGATCGATTTGTACCCCTAAATCCAAAGCCATAGTGATATTACGGGCTATCCTTTCAAACGATCCATCTCCATTCGCATAAATACGTCTTTTATCGTGTTCCTTTTGAGGTCCATCTAAAGTAATTTGTAATCCTGAAATCTTACTAGGACCTAAAAGATCTTGATAAAAATGTAAATCTGTACCATTAGTAATGGCACTGAAATTAGCTTTCCCCATGGAGAAGGCTTTATTCATGATATATTCTATGGTGGGTCTATTTTCCTCTAATAAAGATTCACCCCCATAAAAAATAATAGGGCGAGGTATATCGGCATCTTCGGGCAAACCATGACTAGCTTCTAGTTTAGGCATAGCGGCAAAGATGCGATCGACCATTTCTGTGGAGATATTTTTTAAGAGATGATTAAAAGCAGGATTTGTGCGGATATGATCTTGGAAACAATAAGGACAGCGCAAATTACACTGATAAGTAGTCATCAGGATATAATTAGGCATGAGGCGACTTTGATAATGATGTAGTTTGGTCGCCATCTTCACGAAAAATTCTTCTTCTTCCGCTACGGTTTTGTCTGTTAAATAACAACGTTTCTTCAAAAATTCTATAGTTGCTTGAGAAGGTGTCGCAACAGTTCGATCGATAGAAGGTTCAGGACTCCATTCCCCATAAAGAGGCTTTGGGCGATGCTTGACTTTGTTTGCCCGTAAATAAGTTCCTACCTCTTTACTCACCTTATCCATTGCACCTGAATAGCCATGAACAACCATCATATTTTCTTGATCTTCAGGTATATCGACACAAATGGTATAACTACTTGTTCTAAGCATATTTTTGATTATAGATTGATTAAAGTTCTGAAACAAGTTATTTTTAATAAAATTAGGCAAGATGACACAACTTTCGGAGTTGCCTTTGAAGATACATAGCAAATCACTTGAGTTTGGGAAAGAGCGTACCGCACCGATACGCTTTTATTCTACAAGGAATCTAATAAATTAAATGTAAACTAACCTACCAACTTTTACTTCCGCTCTCTTGTCTGTTGGAATAACATAAACCGCCAGCAACAGCCTCAAGGGCTTCCTCGTCAAGTTCGCCATCTTCGCTAACATATCCCGCCAAATCACCACCAGTGAGAGAGCCATCTTCATGTAAGGTATAACCTTTACTAATAACAGCTTCCTCAAACTCCTCTTTAGTAAAACTGAGGTTGTTTTCTTCACCTAAATTGATGGATAAGTTTAAAACTTCCTCCTTACTACCAGTCATGGCGTAACGAGTAGCCAATTCTGGATTAGATTTAATCAGTTCAACCATTTGTTGAGCATTTTCTAAGGACATGATTTTTTCTCCCGAATGACAAAATTTTATGTTAATAATATGTGTAAAAAATTAGCTTGATTGAGGTCAAGTTAGAGAAAGAAATACAAAGATTTTTTTCTCTTAGGTGGTTTCCAAGAAAGAATTTACCCGTTTCTTGATAATTCCCCCTTTGTGTTTTGGGGGGTTAGGGGGGATCGTACTGGTATATTTATTGTCAGAAATCACCTTAAGTAAAACGTTAGTAAACTTAGATATGTCCTAGCTTACCAATTTCCACTGCGACCTGATTGTCTGTTGGAATAACATAAACCGCCGGCGACTGCTTCAAGGGCTTCCTCATCAAGTTCTCCACTTTCGCTAACATATCCAGCTAAATCACCACCAGTGAGAGAGCCATCTTCGTGTAAAGTATAACCTTTACCAATAACCGCTTCCTCAAACTCTTCTTTAGTAAAACTGAGGTTGTTTTCTTCACCTAAATCGATGGATAAGTTTAAAACTTCCTCTTTACTGCCAGTCATGGCGTAACGAGTGGCTAATTCTGAATTAGATTTAATCAATTCAATCATTTGTTGAGCATTTTCTAAGGACATGATTTTTTCTCCTGAGTAACAAAATTTAATGTTGATAATCAATAACAATTCCTAGCACCTAAATCCCAAATCAAACCAAAAAAGTATTACCAACTGCTACTGCCACTAGATTGTTTGTTGGAATAACATAAACCACCAGCAACTGCTTCAAGAGCTTCCTCATCAAGTTCTCCACTTTCGCTAACATACCCAGCTAAATCACCACCAGTAAGAGAGCCGTCTTCATGTAAGGTATAACCTTTAGCAATAACCGCTTCTTCAAACTCTTCTGTGGTAAAACTGAGGTTGTTTTCTTCACCTAAATTGATGGATAAGTTTAAAACTTCTTCCTTACTGCCAGTCATGGCGTAACGAGTAGCTAACTCTTGATTAGATTTAATCAATTCAATCATTTGTTGAGCATTTTCTAAGGACATGATTTTTTCTCCTGAATAACGAAATTTAGTGTTGATAATTAATCATTTACTGAGTTAATGATAGCCATGAATCAACGTTTCTAGGTTCAGAAAAGTTAAGGAAAAAGTTCTGAAAAGTTCTGAATTAAAAGTTATCTTCGAATTTGTTTGGAAAAATGCAGAGAGTAAATGCCTATAATTTTCTCTTAATCGCTAAATTTTCTAATAAGTCTGCTGTTTTTTCGATTCCGTTGATTTGTTTAAATTTATTTCCCATTTTTTCTGCTTTTTGATTAATTTCTGATGATTGCAAAATATTTTCTAAGGCTTTTTTGAGGATCTCTGCATTTAGTTGATTATTTTCTAAATTTTCTAAGAGATTAATTGCCACCCCTGCTAGAGAACAGCGTTCAGCAATATCTTCTGTGCCACTACCATTAGGAAGTAACAAACTCGGTAAACCGTGGGTTAATGCCCCTAAAACAGAAGTGGTATGCCCATTAGAGATAACTGCTTTGGCATAGGGTAAAACTAAGCCTTGAGGTATATGTTCACGAATAAAAAAATTAAATGGAATATTTGTTAGTTCTCCATCCATTCTGCCCACAGCGGCGACTATTTTGAAAGGGTTGTCAGAAAAAGCCTCGATTAAATACTCCCAAAAACGTGGGTATTGAAATGATCTACCCATTTGAACATAAATAAGGGGATAGTCAACAATTTCAGGTTGATCAAGCCACTTGAATAGTTCTGAATCGGCTTGGGCGGATTCCCATAAACAAGAACCCACTAAATGAACTTGAGAAGGCAAATTATCTACCTCCGTTTCCAATTCGGGAACAGTTTGTAATAAAAATAGATCTCCTAATAGCGGTGTTTCCCTATAATTTTCTTTGATAGATGATTGTAGTCCTAATAATTGACGGCTTGTTTTGTAGTGACTCATCATGTCTGCGTATCTCCAGTGCGATCGCAATTCTTTTTCTGATGGGGAAGAATTCTTTAATGATGATTCTAAAGTAGGCCATAAATAAGCGGCAAGACCGAGGATTGCCACTGGCAAATGATGAATTTCTCCTGCAATAAGAGTACCGAAAGTTAATTGATTTCCCACTAAAACATCAGCTTTGAATCTTGTTAGTGCTGTTTCAATGTGTTTAACTTGAATAGCAATAGCTTCGGGGTGCGCCCATAATTTTACTTGAAAACTTGATCCATCTTGGGGATTTCTTTTGATTCTTTCTAAGCCTTCTTGGTGCAATACTTCTGTAAAATCTTTATGGGTAACAAAAGCAACTTGATGTCCTTTCTTGGCTAGAACTTTAGCAATGCCGATTAATGGGTTGATAAATCCATAGCTTCCGAGGGAACAAAATAAAAATTTCATGTCGTTAAACCTTTTTCCTTTAAACAAAAAAACTTGATCATTCTAAAAATCTTTTCTTAGACTCTAAAACCTTGACGACTATTAAACCAACTATGACCAAATCCCAAATAGGCTTTAGCTTCTAAGTTTAAGGGTGGTTGATAGACTAATTTTAAGTGGTTAATAGTGCGAAAGAAAACGCTAATTATGTCTTTTTCCATCCAAGGTTCTAGTTGTTTTAAGTTTTTAGGCCAAGGTGTTTGAATATCTTTTTTCTGTGTTAAACCAGTCCAGTTCAAGAGAAATTCTTTTTTTTCTGGGGTACAACAATTCTTTTTGACTAAAATGTCTAAAAATTCATGCCAACGGGGTTCTTTTTTTGGTTGTTGATTTAAAAAACATTCTAAACCGATTCTTTTTCCTATTGTTTCGTTTTCTAGGTCAAAAGTCAAAATGATCCTGTCACTTAATGGTGTAAATATGGAAATTACTTTTTGTAGCTCTTGATCGACAGGGGTATTGATTATTTTACTTAAGTAATTTGCTATTTCTTGTCCATGTAGTTTTTCTATATTTATTCTGATTTTGTCTTGTCCACGACTGAGCATAACTCCTATCTGGGTTATGGATGAAGAATCGGGTAAGTTTTCTAGGCAGTGTTTGAACAGATGGATTTTACTCTCATGTAGAGCGTTATGATCATTCAACAGAGAAATTATTTTCAGAATTTGAGCTACTTTTTGATCTATATTATTTTGCTTTTTTAAAACTTCGGTTTTGAGTGTGAGAAAATAACAGGGAATTTGTAAATTGTGAATATCTTGATCCAAATCAATCTCTAACCAAATATCTTCAACTATTTGATGCACGATTGTGCCTGATGTTGTCCATAACTCTGAAAAAAAACAAAGTTTTTGCCAAAATGGTGAATCTATAAGGATTTGATCTTTAGATAATTTTTGTTGTTGCAGTCCAATAGATAAATCGATGCGATCGCAGCTATCCGATAATCTCGATTCCAATAGAAACATTGAAACAATTGGCAGTTGCTTTGTAACTTGTTCTAACAAAAGTAAATTATTTTTCTTGATAATTGAATCGGGTAGCTGAGGTTTGATTAAAGAAAAGTAATCATGTAGTGAATAAACCATATCTTGATTAAGAATTTGTAAAAATTAAATTATAAAAATTTCGATCGCCCCTTCCTTTCAAAAACCTGATACAGTTATCTTAATTGGCTACTTATTTAAAACTCAAAAATAAATATCTGATAGTCAAAAAAAAGGAATGAGAATTACAAATTTTCTTTGTTAGTATAAATCATACATTGTCTATAGGGGAATTTTATAGCTTTATTGTCATAACCAAAATCATTTACTAACAAAAAATATATTTTCATTATCGAATAAATCCATGAATGTAGAGCAAATTATTCAATTTGTCAATGAGCAGATTTACAGTAAAAATGGTCATTATCTTAGTGATCTACAAAAGCAATTATTGTCTATATCTTGGAATGAACCCAGAAAAAGGTACGAGGAAATAGCGGAGTCTTGTGGTTATTCTGTTAGTTATCTTAAACAAGATGCAGGACCAAAATTATGGCTATTACTCTCGGATATTTGTGAGGAGAAAGTAAAAAAAACAAACTTCCGTACGGTTTTAGAAAGAAAAATCCAAACTTTAGAGCAAGAAAATCTTGAAAAAAATCAAAATTTGCCAGTTATTCGAGCTTTTTCAGGAAATACGACCGAAAACAATTATCGTATAGACTGGGGTACCGCACCTGATGTTAGTTATTTTGTGGGCAGAAATTTAGAACTAGAAGAATTACAAACATATATCATTGCAGATAAATGTCGTTGCGTGGGAATTGTGGGCATGGGGGGGATGGGTAAAACCTATTTGAGTGTTAAGTTAGCAGAAAATATTTGCCACGATTTTGAGTATGTTATCTGGAGAAGTTTAAGTAATGGCCCTTATTTAACCAACCTAATCAGTGATATTTTGCAGTTTTTTACTCAACAAGAAAAAGATTTAGTTCCGAATGTTGATGAACAAATTTCCCGTTTAATTAGTTTTTGTAATTATCATCGTTGTTTAATTATTTTGGATAACTTAGAAACCATTTTGGCAACGGGAGTTAATTCTGGTTATTTTCAAGACTCTTTTCATGATTATAGTAAATTATTTCAGAAATTGGGAGAGTGTCGTCATCAGAGTTGTTTATTAATCACCAGTCGGGAAAAAGTAAAAGAAATGGTGGTTATGTGTGGAGAAACTTTGCCTGTTCGTTGTTTAAATTTAGGGGGTTTAAATATCGATGCTGGTTTGGAAATTTTGAAAATCAAGGGTTGTCATTGGTCTAATATTTCTCAGGCAAATCTTTTGGTTGAAAATTATAATGGTAATCCTTTAACCTTGAAGATTTTAGGAGCAACTATCAAGGAATTATTCGATGGTTCTTTATCTGAATTTCTTAAAAATAAAGTTTTAATTTTCGATGAAATTATTTACCTTTTAGAGGAACATTTTCAGCGCTTATCTGATTTAGGAAAAAAGATTCTTTACTGGTTAGCAATTAACATAGATCAGGTTAGTACCGCCGATTTAGAAAGTGATATTTACCCGAAAATTTCTCGTCAATTGTTAATTACCGCTCTAAAATCTTTGATGGGACGTTCTTTAATTGAGTTTAATGATCATGTTTTTTCTTTACAACCAGTGGTGAAGGAATATCTAATTAATAAGTTTATTCAGGAGATTGTTCAAGAACTTACCACAGGAAATTTAGATTTATTTAATAATTATGCTCTTTTGAAAACTGACGTGAGTGAATATACTAGAAAAGCTCAAATTAATTTTATTATTAAACCTTTGTTAGATAAGTTAATTATTATATTTAATAGTAAAGAATCTTTAGAAGATAAGTTAAGAGAAATTTTAATCAAAATAAGGGCTAATTTTCCTCTCAATTCTGGCTATGTAGCAGGAAATATTTTAAACTTATTATGTGCTTTAGAAGTAGATTTAACGGGGTGGGATTTTTCTGGTTTAATCATTAGACAGGCTTATTTACAAGAGTGTAAATTACACGGTGTTAATTTTGCTAACAGTGAGTTTAAAGAGTCTGTTTTTCCCCAACGATTAAGTAATATTTTATCCATGGTTTATAGTCCTGATAATCAATTTTTGGTAACGGGGGATGTTAATGGCGAAATTTGTGTATGGTCTTTGAAAGAAAATCGTCTTGTCTCTATTTTGAAAGGTCATGCGGGATGGGTTCATAGTGTGGCGTTTAGTCCTGACGGAAAATATTTGGCTAGTGGTAGCAGTGATCAAACTATTAAAATTTGGGATCTTGCTAAGGAAAAATGTGTTAATACTCTATTCGGTCATCATCAAAGGGTGCGATCGACCCTTTTTACCCCTGATGGTCAATATTTGGTTAGTGGTGCAAGTGATTGTTCCATCAAAGTATGGGATGTGGAAAATGGAGAGTGTTTGCAAACCTTGAGAGGTCATAGTAGTTATGTTTGGTCGGTGGTCATTACTCCCGATGGTAAATATTTAGCTAGTGGTAGTGAAGATAAAACTATTAAAATTTGGGATTTAGAAAAAGGAGAGTGTTTACGAACTCTTACTGGTCATACTCATTGGATTCGCACTTTGGCTTTTAGTCCTGACGGTTCAGTTTTAGCTAGTGGGGGGGGCGATCGCACCATCAAAATTTGGCATTGGCAAACAGGACAATGTTTAAGAGATTTGCATGGGCATACTCAAAGAATACGATCGATAATGTTTCACCCCCAAGAAAAAATTTTAGCTAGTGGTGCGGGGGATCATACGATTCGTTTATGGGATTGGCAACAGGGTACTTGTCGTAAAACCCTACACGGACACAATAGCAGACTAGGGGCAATTTGTTTTCGAGGAGATGGTAAAATCTTGGCTAGTGGAGGAGAAGATAACGCCATTAAACAATGGGAGGTTAGTACAGGTCAATGTATCAGAACATGGCAAGGTTACGCTAGTTGGGTTCAAGCAGTGACATTTAGTCCTGATGGTGACATCTTAGCTTGTGGAAATGAAGATAAATCAATTAAGTTGTGGAATCTCGATAAATTCAATTCTGAGGGGCAAATTACAGGAAAATTAGAACTATTACACGGTCATAAAGGTTGGGTTTGTTCCGTGGCATTTAGTCCGAATGGTAAAATCTTAGCCAGTGCCAGTAGTGACTACACCTTAAAAATATGGGATGTGGCAACGGGAAAATGTTTAAATACATTGAGAGGTCACAATCGTTGGGTTCGTTCTGTCGCCTTTAGTCCAGACGGTAAAACTCTTGCTAGTGCCAGTGGAGATTATACTTTAAAAATATGGGATGTGACTACTGGAGAATGTATCAAAACCTTAAGAGGTCATCAAAGTTGGCTTTGGTCTGTAGTATTTAGTCCAGACGGTAAAATCTTAGCTAGTGCCAGTGAAGATCGCACCATCAAAATTTGGGATACGAAAACAGGAAAATGTTTGCATACTCTCGACGGACATCATAGTTGGGTACAATCAATTACATTTAGTCCTGATGGTAAGTATTTAGCTAGTGGTAGTTGTGATCTTTCCGTTCGTCTTTGGGATGTGGAAACAGGAAAATGTCTCAAAGTATTAATTGGTCATTCTAGTTGGGTGCAGTCAGTAGTTTTTAGCCCTGATGGCAAATATTTAGCCAGTGGTAGTTGCGATCATACTATTCGCCTTTGGAATGCCGAGACGGGAACATTATTCAAACTTCTCAAAGGTCATTCTAGTTGGGTTTGGTCTCTTACCTTCCATCCCCAGGGCAAATATTTAGCTAGTGGTAGTCAAGATGAAACTATTAAAATTTGGGATCTAACAACGGGGGAGTGTTTAATTACCTTAAGAAGTAAGCGTCCCCTAGAAGATTCTTGTTTTGTCGGTGTTAAAGGATTAACAATGGCGGAAATTGTCACATTGAAAAGTTTGGGCGCTCAATCTTGATCAGAAACCTAATTCCTTTGAACGTAGATAAGCTGATTTTACCGCCGAAATCACCGCACTACGAAAACCTTTTTCTTCCAATGTGGCAACTCCGGCGATGGTAGTTCCCCCCGGACTTGTAACCTGATCTTTCAACACCGCAGGATGTAAATTTTTTTGTTTTACCAGTTCGGCTGTACCTAAGACTGTTTGTACTGCTAACTTAAGGGCGATCGCACGGGGTAAGCCCGAAGCCACACCGCCATCAGCTAAAGCCTCAATCATGAGAGCGACAAAAGCAGGACCAGATCCCGATAAACCTGTCACTCCATCCATTTGCGACTCAGGTACTTGAATAACAGAGCCGATAGCCTCGAATAGAGACAAAGCCAAATTTAATTGCGAGTCAGAAACATTCTCATTAGGTGCGATCGCACTGATTCCTTGTCCCACCAAAGCAGGGGTATTAGGCATTACCCGAATAATGGGTAACGAACCAAAAGCCCTTTCCAAGCGAAAAAGATCAGTACCCGCTAAAATAGATAGAATCAGAGGGCTATGACGATGATGATTAATAGTTAAATCTTCCACCACCAGATCAAAAATCTGTGGTTTAATCGCTAATAATACCACTTCAGAATTATCAAAAACCCTTTGATTATCGGCGGTAGTGGCCATTTGATATTGTTTCTCCCACCACTGACGACGGGAAGAAGCCGGATCACTAACAATGATTTCTGAAGCAATGTATATAGTTTGTTCAAGTAGGCGAGAGATAATCGCTTCAGCCATTACCCCACCGCCAATTACTCCTAATTTAAAAGACACTTTTATCGAATTAATGAATAAATCAAACTGAGAAAATAAACCTAAAACCTAAAACCTATCCTCCCGCAAAATCGGAGTATAAAAAAAGTAAATTAATTAATTTTACTCCCTTCCCTATTGAGCCACAGGATTTGATAATTCTGTTGAAGTATCATTCCAGAGATCATCAAAAGATTTAGTTAACCCCTCACTGCTAATTTTCGTTTTGCTATTCTGATAAGACTTACCGGAAATACTGCTAACTTTGACATTTCTAGGAGTAAAAAGGAAAATACTTTCACCGATTCTCTCTTGATGTCCGTCAATAGCATAAGTGCCACCAGCAACAAAATCCACAGCCCTTTGAGCCTCCTCCGCTTCCATCACATTCAAATTGAGAATAACAGATCTCTGCTCCTTCAAGGTTTGAATCACTTGAGGAATCTCATCGAAAGAATGAGGTTCAATCACTACGACTTCATTCACAATATTATTCACTCCGGGCATTCCAATAACGTTATTAGGTAAAGTGCTAGAAAAACTACCACTATCAAAATAAGGGCTAGAAGAAATATCATTAGATTTAAGATTAGATATTTCTTGATTTTCCTCGCTACTCCGTCCACGACGGCGAGAAGAGGCAGGAGTTTCCACTTTAGGAGGAGTCACTACCTCATTAATTTGAGGCTCGGATGAGGATATATCTTGAGTAGCCATATTCTCAATTTCCTCCTCATAATATTGGTAATCACCTTGTCCTCCACCAATAATGTCTTTTAATTTGCCTAAAAAATTACTCACGGGTTTAAATCCTCAACAACTTTAGTATCATAGTATAAACTTAGTTATTCAATACAATAATTTGTCTCAAATATCAATTATTCTGGTTATACCTCGAACATGGCACGGGATATTAAACTCTTGGCAATGGATTGTGTACCTGTATGCTCAAAGTAATTCGTTGACATATCCAGAAATGCGGCTACATAATCAAATTGATCCTCAGAAAATTCGATAAAATTATGGAGACTACTTAAGATATTATTTCTGGTAAGACTATGAGTGGCAACAAATCCCGTCATCCAACCTTTGACGGCGGAAAAACTATCATGAATAAATTGTAACTGCCCGGCGGGATTATTTCCCGGAATTAGACGACTCACTTGAGAAAAAGCGGAGTTATTGCTTAATTCACTGCTTGAAAGATTATTAAGAGTAGATTCAATCTGTAAGATAAAATCTGCCCCGAAGGGGATTAAACCATCGAAACAGACTAATGCCCCCATGCGAATTAGGGCTTCTTTTTCATACTCCCCTAATGCTTTCACAAAGTCTGCAATACTGTCTCCGGGTAAGCCGTTGATTTGACAGAATGCCACCACTTCTACCACTAATTTGATCGCTAAGTCGATCGCCTGTGCTTTTTCATTGTTGGGAGTGAGACGATTGAGAAATCCTAATAATTTGATTTTCTCCCCTACTTTGTTGGCTAATGCCGCCGCTCCTAATGCGTAATCAGCTTTGTCCACAGTTTGATACAACCACAGAGCGTTTTGGTAGCCTTGAGTTTTATCATTGAATAACCATACGGTGCGATCGCCTATTTTTTGGATCATGTCTTCATCGGTTTCCCCTGTCACTTGGCGAATCATCTCCTCAAAATTGGTGATATTTTCCCATTGCCCGGGTACAAATTTATCAAGACTCTTGAGGGCTAATGTAGTAATATTATTTTGAGGTAACTCGTTAACCAATTCATAAATTGCTTTGCTCATTTTAAAATTTTTGATAAGGTTTAAATAGATTAATTTTTTATTTATTTTTGTTTGGCCAAATTAACTAAATCAAATTTACTTAACCATTCTTTTCTTTGTTCAGCCGTAAAATTGGGATCACTGGATCTGATGCTCACTTGATAGCGATCGCCCACTAATACCGCCGTTTGAGTAGAACCTTTTTCTACTGTAGGAAAACCCTGAATTTGTTCACTAGCATTGGCAAAATCACTTTTAGCAGAAGGGTTGCTAATAGTATCAAAAATAGCTAAAGTTGCCAGATCTTGCCCCTTAAATTTTAATTTAGCTTGAACAAAACCATTTTTTTCTTGGGTGAAAACCCGCTCATAATCACCACTACTAGCAGGAAAAAATTGATTAAAACTAGCTCCTTTTACCGCATCTTCACTGACGGCAGTATTTCTATTTCCGGCTGCGATGCTATCCTGTTGTGCCTGTTCAAAACGGGAAGGTGGTTGAGGAGAACAAGCAGTTAATGTTAATAGGAAAAAGAGAGAAAAAGAAACTATTAGACGAGAAAATTTTTGTTTTAACATTAGTCAACGGAGTTAATCTGAATAATCATATTATGACTCTTATACAGTAATTATGATCATTAGACACCGACCTAATTTATGTTTCCTTGGTTCTAGGATTGTAATGCACCACACCTGCATTCGTAGTTCGTAGTTCGTAGTTCGTAGTTCGTAGTTCGATTTAGCATTTTTTTATATCGAACTCTTATTAGACTTATGGTAAAAATTCAGATATATTAGACTTCTGGCAAAAATTACGGTTTTTCTACCATAAAACACGACATCTTACCTGTGTTTGTGGAGATGTCAATGAGGTATAATCATCTCCTTTATTTTTCGGAATTTAACCTAATACCTAACATCTACTCTGACAAATACGACTTTTTCAACACCCCCTAATTAGAATTGAGGTTTGATAGTACCTCTTCTTCTTCTAATCGGTTTTTTCGGGTAACTATCCCCTGATTCTTTCGGGGGAGAAGTTGAAGCCATGGGAGGGCGAGTATTTCTACTTCTATTGCGCCCTTGTTCATCATATATTTCTAAGTACAACGTGTCCCCAGCAATATTCGCCGCCGTTTCTAAAACAGTTTTCACTGCTTGGATATTACGTCCACCTCTGCCATATATTCTCCCTTTATCATTTTCTTCAAAGGCTAAACGAATCCATACTCTTTTTGTACTCAGTACTGATTCGCAATCGAAACTTAACAATTCAGGAGATTCTAATAAAGGTTCAACCAAAAAGCGCACTAAACCATCATAGTCAGGTTTCGTACTCTTAGTCAGGGGAAAATTTACTTCACTATTAAGCATTTACTTGTTCAAATACTTTTGCTTTTGTCAAAATACTGCGTACAGTTTCAGTGGGTTGAGCACCTTGTTTTAGTCTGGTGACAATAGCTGGTAGATTTAATCGGGTTTCGTCATTTCTAGGATTGTAAAATCCTAATTCTTCTAAAACTTTACCATCACGACGACTGGTACTATTCATCGCCACAATACGATAACTAACTTCTCTTTTTTTTCCTAATCTTTTTAAGCGTAATTTAACCATATCAATTCAATTAGTTTGCAGTTATACTTCTTCAGTTAAAATTTTTTTACCTATACTATCATACTCAAATTTAGCCATGATTGGCTACGCTCCATAGACTTACATTCATAAAGTTTAGGCTTCAAGAGGAACTCCCCTAGCCCAAATACGTTAACTGTTATAGCACGCCACTAGGGATTGATCCCACACCCGTTTAATTTATTTTTGGGAAAACAAGGTAAATAAGGTGTGGAACTTTTCGCCATTGAGTTAATTGAATTAAGAGTTTTGTTTGTTAAGAACTTTTTGGAATTGATTGATGGCAGCGGCACCAATATTGAATAATGCCCAACCGGCTGCAACCCCAAGGGGTAATAATACGATTAATACTCTCCAGTCCATTTTTTTATTCTCCAGTTGTTATATTCTTTAATTTATGTAAAAAATAATAACATTTGTTGAGTCGGATCTGATTTAGTTTATCTTGTTTTATTAAGCAATACTAGATACCTGCCTCGAAAGCGATGCCTTCTTCGACAAATTGAGGGAAATTCTGAAGAATATTTTGTCTTTCTGTATCACTAACAAAGATAAATGTGCCGGGTTGCTGAGTGTTTTGAAAACGATAAAAGGGAGTTGCTTGATTTGCACTCGCACCAAAAGCATAGAATGCGATTCCCTCTTCCTTAAATTGAGGGAAGTTTTGACGAATATTAATGCTTTCTCCTTCGGTAGCAAATAAGTATGTACCCGCTACGCTTGTGTTTTGAAAACGATTAAACTGAATTAGGTTATCTCTCTGTTGTTGTGATACGGAAAAAGCCCTTCCTTCTAAATTAAAAGGGGGAGAAAAGTTTTGCAAAATGTTTTGGCTTTCTGTTTCCCCCGCAAATAAAAATGTACCAACTCGATCGGAGTTTTGAAAACGATTAAAAGGAGTATTGAGAATATCACTGACATCAGGAGCTAAAATTTGACCAGATGGGTTAAAACTACCGTTATTTCCTGCATCTGCAACAATCACCGCTTTATTATTCATCCCTACCGCAACGGCGGAATTGGTACTTTGATTCCCTTCAACGTTGAAAGTCTCACTTTCCCCTAAAGCGTTTCCATCACGATCAAACTGACGATATTTAACTGTATTAGAACTTTCATCTGTATAACTCACAATAATAGTGCCATCGGGGGCAAGGGCAACATCAGGATTATTCTGATTTGCCAAAGAATTATCAACAATAATTTCCACATTATCGATCGCACTGCCATCCGCCCGAAAACGTCTTAAATGAATATCGGTATCATTCGCTTCAAATTCATGAGTCCAAGCAATGACAAAGTTTCCCTGTGCGTCAATGGCAACAGAAGACTGAGTTTGATTTCTCCCCCGATTCACTTCCGAGACGGCGTTAATTTCCACTCCAATTTCATTGCCTTCATTACCAAAACGACGAAAGAAAATAGTTTCACTGTTATTAAAGTCAACGGTATAACTGACTACTGAAGCTAAATCTGTATCTGGCTTATCATTGTTTTCGGTAGGAACAACTGCGATCGAGCTTTGTGATTCATCACTGAAACTAGCAGAAACAGGAAGATCGTCAGTTAAGGGAGTCCCATCAGCATTAAAGATTCTACCCCGAATATCAAAATCATCGATTTCAAATTCATGAGTCCAAACAACAGAAAAATCTCCTTCAACATCTATAGCCACTTGAGGCGAAAATTGTCGTCTATCTTGTTCAAAAGTAGAAACTAAAATCTCATCTCCCACTTGACGAATGCCATCACGGGTAAGATTGAAACGACGAGCAAAAATATCATTATTCCTGCTATAGGCTACCACAAAAGCACCATTAGGAGCAACAGCGATGGAAGGCTCTAACTCGCTACCCAATTCACTAGAAATAAACACTTCAGGAGAAGATATTTGTGAACCATCAGGGGCAAAAAACGTTCCCCGAATGTCAAAATCGTTAGTATCATTGTCGAAAGGCTCTTGCCAAACTACGACAATATTCCCATTACCATCAATACCGACATCAGGTTGAGTGAGGGCATTAACGGTAATAGTATTGTTGTTAATTTTAAACGGATCATTAAGAGGGGCAAAGAAAACCATTTTATACTTATGTTACTGAATATGTGTATGTGATCACAGATTTATCATAGAACGTATTTGTTCCCTTAAGATTATATAAGTTGTGGCGTTTTATAAATAAAACAATTTAAGAAACTACTATTAGGGATATAATAGTGAATCAGGCATTTTCAAGCCGATAATTTTATATCGAACTGAGGTAATGATGACTTTATTAACCGTTAAATCCTTGAGAAAAGACTTTGGTATTAAAGAAATCCTCCAAGATGCAAGTTTTAGTATCGAAGAAGGAGATAAAGTCGGCTTAATCGGTGTTAACGGTAGCGGCAAATCCACCCTCTTAAAAATGTTAGCAGGATGGGAAGCCTACGACGGTGGAGAAATGCAGATTAAATCTGGAGCAAAAATCATCTATTTACCGCAACAACCGGAAATAGAGGCAGAAAACACAGTTTTAGAGCAGGTTTTAGCCTATTGTGGGCAACAAATGCAATTAATCCTCGAATATGAAGATTTATCCCATCGATTAGCCATTGGTGAGGAAGAAAATCAACAGCAGTTAATGGCAAAACTGGCAACGGTGACAGAAAAAATCAATCAGGAAAACGCTTGGGATTTAGACACCAACGCCAAAATTATCCTCGATAAGTTAGGCATACAGGATTTTGACTTAAAAATGGGAGGCTTATCAGGAGGTTATCGAAAAAGAGTTGCCTTAGCAGCAGCTCTTATGGCTGAACCTGATCTATTATTAATGGATGAACCTACTAACCATCTTGATGCGGAATTGGTGGAATGGTTACAAACCTATCTGCAAAAGTTTTCCGGTGCTATACTATTAATAACCCACGATCGCTACTTTTTAGACCAAGTTACAAACCGTATTTTGGAGATCGATCGTGCCGATATGTACAGTTATAGTGGTAATTATACTTACTATTTAGAGAAAAAAGCTCTCGCAGAAGAATCCATCAGCAGTAGTCAACAAAAATTTAAAGGCATCCTCAGAAAAGAATTAGAGTGGTTGAAAAGAGGTGCAAAAGCTCGTAGTACAAAACAAAAAGCTCGTATTCAACGCATTGAGCAGATGCAAAACAAGGAATTTAAAGCCAAGCAAGGGAAAGTCGAAATTGATACTCCCTCTCGACGCATCGGCAAGAAAGTAATTGAATTGCATAACATTTCTAAATCCTATGAAGATTATCCCCTTATCAAAGACTTTACTTACTTTTTTGAACCTGATGACAGAATCGGCATTATTGGCGGTAACGGTGTCGGTAAATCTACCCTCATGAATTTAATCATGGAAAAAATCGAACCTGATGAGGGTAAAATCGAAATAGGAGGCACAATTAAAATTGGCTATTTTGATCAATATTCCGAAAATCTGATTACGGCGGCGGAAAATCAACAAAGGGTAATCGAATATATCAAAGACGTTGCTAGTTATATCGAAACAGGAGACGGAAAACAAATATCTGCCTCTCAACTATTAGAAAGATTTTTATTCACTCCTAATCAACAGTATGCACCTATTGAAAAACTTTCAGGGGGAGAAAAACGCCGTCTGTTTCTCCTTAAAATCCTCATTAGCAATCCAAATGTACTAATATTGGATGAGCCTACCAATGATTTAGACGTGCAAACTTTAGCCGTATTAGAAGAATATCTCGAATCTTTTAAGGGTTGTGTAATTATTGTATCCCATGATCGTTACTTTCTCGATCGCACCGTTGAGACAATTTTCGCCTTTGAAGGAGAAGGAGTTATCAGAGAATATCCGGGCAATTATTCCCTTTATTTAGAATATAAAACCAGAGAAGAAAAAGAGAATAAGACTAATAAAATTAAGGAAGAAAAACCCGTTAAAATAGTTGAAACTAAACTGGAAAATAAAAGCAGTGATAGTCAGAAGAAGAAAAAATTATCTAACTTTCAAAAAAGGGAATTAGAAAAATTAGAAACAATTATTATACCTGAATTAGAGAAGAAAAAAACAGATTTAGAAAAGAGAATTTATGACAATGCAGGAGGAGATTATGAAGAATTAAGCGCCTTAACCGAAGCATTAAATCAAATCATGAAAGAGATAGACGAAAAAACAGAAAAATGGTTAGGATTATCCGAATTAGATAACTAACTTAAAAACTACACTCTTTTCCTTAAAAATGAAAACCGACAAGTTATTTTATCGTATCTTTTTAACTCAACCCAGTCTCATCTCCGAATTAATCCCCGAAATTCCCAAAGATTGTCAATTTGATTATAACGCCCCCGTCGTCAAAGAAAAAGAGTTTCGTCTTGATGGATTACTGACACCCCTCGGAGATGATGACAATGTGCCTTTGATATTTTTAGAGGCACAAATGCAAAATGATAGCGAATTTTATAGTCGTTATTTTGGGGGAATATTTGTCTATATTCATCAGTATAAAGTCAAGAGAAATTGGCGAGGATTGTTAATTTTAAATAACCGTAATCAAGATTTGGGTTGTGAAATTCCCCATGGAGATTTGTTAGATAAAAGAGTCCAAAGAATATTTTTATCCGACTTATTAACCCAAGACAATTTAAGTCTAAATCTGGCTACATTAAAATTAATTGTTACTCCCAAAAATCAAGCCTCATCCGAGGCACAAAAAATCTTAGAAAAGACAAAAACTCAAGAGGAGTTTAACTTAAGATTAGATTTAGTAGAAGCTATACTGGTAAATAAATTCCCTAAACTAACCATCGAGGAAATACAAAAAATGATTAACTTAAGAGAAGCAGACATTACCCAAACTCGTTTTTATCAACAAGTTTTACAAATTGGAGAAGTAAACATGGTTATTCGCCTGTTAAATCGCCGTTGTGGTACTCTCAGTGATGCCCTACAAAACACAGTGCGATCGCTCTCTATTCCTCAGTTAGAATCCTTAGGAGAAGCATTACTGGATTTTCAAGATGTTAACGATTTAGAGAATTGGTTACAATCCAATTCCATTGAATCAGGGTTTTAGAATATATCATGAAAACTGATAAGTTATTTTACCGTATCTTTTTAACTCAACCCAGTCTCATCTCCGAATTAATCCCCGAAATTCCCA
>CAYPDC010000020.1:3027-12306 GCA_964409355.1 uncultured Cyanobacterium sp. | reverse complement strand
CGTATCTTTTTAACTCAACCCAGTCTCATCTCCGAATTAATCCCCGAAATTCCCAAAGATTGTCAATTTGATTATAACGCCCCCGTCGTCAAAGAAAAAGAGTTTCGTCTTGATGGATTACTGACACCCCTCGGAGATGATGACAATGTGCCTTTGATATTTTTAGAGGCACAAATGCAAAATGATAGCGAATTTTATAGTCGTTATTTTGGGGGAATATTTGTCTATATTCATCAGTATAAAGTCAAGAGAAATTGGCGAGGATTGTTAATTTTAAATAACCGTAATCAAGATTTGGGTTGTGAAATTCCCCATGGAGATTTGTTAGATAAAAGAGTCCAAAGAATATTTTTATCCGACTTATTAACCCAAGACAATTTAAGTCTAAATCTGGCTACATTAAAATTAATTGTTACTCCCAAAAATCAAGCCTCATCCGAGGCACAAAAAATCTTAGAAAAGACAAAAACTCAAGAGGAGTTTAACTTAAGATTAGATTTAGTAGAAGCTATACTGGTAAATAAATTCCCTAAACTAACCATCGAGGAAATACAAAAAATGATTAACTTAAGAGAAGCAGACATTACCCAAACTCGTTTTTATCAACAAGTTTTACAAATTGGAGAAGTAAACATGGTTATTCGCCAGTTAAATCGCCGTTGTGGTACTCTCAGTGATGCTTTACAAAACACAGTGCGATCGCTCTCTATTCCTCAGTTAGAATCATTGGGAGAAGCATTACTGGATTTTCAAGATATTACTGACTTAGAGAATTGGTTAATTAACCACACTTCCCATTAGACATCTCCAATAATTATTGAATTATCTGTCGTTATTCAGTAAATAATTGAGGGGATAATAGGCTAAAGGAGTCCACAGACTACTAATGATAGCGGAAGTTAAAGAGTTTTTCTGGTAATTTAAAATTATGTCTGTGAGAGGGATTTGCGTTTGAATCCCATACTGTAAAGCAATAATTGTTTCGTTAATAATTGCCATGCCGAAAACGATTAACATAATCGAAATTAAGTCTTCCTTGATATATTCTTTCCCATAAACATTACTGGTGCATACTCCCACTACGAATAACCCTAAAACGTGGGAAGGAAACACTCCCGTTAAACTATCCCAAATTAAGCCTAAACAAATAGATGCGATCGCACTTTGCCAAAGATTACGTCTGACACACCAGATAACAAGCCAAATTAACAACCAATGGGGAGTAACACCGAGTAACTCTAATCCTGAAATCCTCACCATCAAAAGTAAACAACAGATAACAATGGAGACGACTATGATTAATCTTTGTAACCAAAAATTTTGTCTGAGTTTCATTTTTTATAATATATAACTGTGAGCCTTGATCAAGGGGGAACTTAATTTTAGATTCTCACCAGTTTATTCTTAATTCTTCATTCTATGACTGATTCTTCTATGTGGCAATGGCGTGAGACGGAAAAAAATCGGTTTTTAACCTGTAATTTGCTGAGAAATTGGCAACACGGGTTTTTTACTTGCCATTTTCAGGGAGATTCCCCTGAGATTCTCGTTAACTACTTAAATTCTAATGCCTCGGTTTATCGTCTTAAACAAATTCATAGTGATATTCTTTTTTCTTCCGCTACGTTAGATAATCACAATTCCTCTCATTCTGATTTGTCAGAAGGAGACGGTATTATCACCACTAAGCCTTTAGAATCGGTTTGGTGTGCTAGTGCTGATTGTACCCCTGTTTTGATCGCTGATCAAGGTAGTGGTATGGTGATGGCGATTCATTCAGGATGGCGTGGCACTTCTAAGTCCATTGTACCGAAGGCCATCGCACTTTTACAATCTCAAGGGGCAAAGTTAAAGGATTTACTATTTGCTTTAGGTCCTGCGATCCATGGTAAAGTATATCAAGTGGATCAAGAGGTAGCGGTTGAGGTGTTAAAAACGATTTTCCCTTGGCAAACTTCTCCTGAGTTAATCCTTGAAAAAGCCTTACAAATGGATAATCAACCAATTTTACCTGATGAGGAGGCTAATAAGGTTAGATTAAATGTGACTCAGGTGATTAGTTTACAAATTCAACAACAGGGTGTCAAATCCAATCAAGTTGCGATCGCACCTTATTGTACTTATCAAACTTCTGAAGATTTCTTTTCCTATCGTCGCACTAAGGAGAAAAAAATTCAGTGGAGTGGCATTGTTTCTCGGTAGGGGATGGGAAGATTTTCTTCAGGGTTAATTTTTTATAATTTTTTCCAAAAAGCTAGTCCTCCCCCTTTGCCTCTAGCGGCGATAAATTGTTCATTGATCAAAAAATAACTGAAAAAAGCTAATTCTTTTAAAGAAGCATCCCAAAAAGTAATTTCGTTTTCTTTTCCTCCTCTAATTTCTGCTTCATACACTTTTGCCCCTAAAACAAACATTTTTAAGTATAAAAAGTCAAATGCTAAAATATTTTTCTGATTAATAAATTTACAAGCACCACTGATATTAAATTTAACTACACCAAATTTTATTATGTTTTCAATTGTTCCTTGATTCTTTCTTTCTTGCAAATTTTCAGGAATGGAATAATTAATAATGATGGATGCGATCGCAGGTATATAAAAACCATTTTTCAAGAAATTTCCCCTTTGTTGTTGACTCTTTTTCGTCCCAGTAATAAAGCATAATTGCCAACTACCTAACAACTGAGAAAAATCGAATTGGAGCTTATTTTGGTGGGCATATTTTTCTGCCGAAATTAAAGCCGAATAGACATCTTTAGCACAAGGATTCCTTGAATAATTATCGATTATTTGATTCAAGGTTGTTAAAAAATCAGTCATATTTTTGAATAATTGAAAAAAATCAGTTGCTATGTTAAATTTTAACTCCCAACACCGAACTCAGGTAATCAATTACCTATTGGCGAGGCTAAAGGAGTATGAGGATAGCTAGAAGTGTGAGGGTGAAAATTAGTTTCCCCTAGATAGATTCCTAAAGATAAAGCTGTCCTAACCATGAAGCCTTCTGGATCTACGGGGGAAGGACAAGTCTTTTCTTGATGACACCATTTAATCATGGGCATAATTTGTTCCAAGGATTTACTCTCTACAGAACCATTTTGCCAAACAACTAAACGATTATAACGTTCTTCTCCGATTAAGTCTAAGGCTTTAATACCAAAAGTTGTAGCTAAGATGCGATCGAAAGAAGTAGGTACACCGCACCTTTGTAAATGTCCTAAAATTGTGGCACGGGTATCTACTTGATTTAAACCACAGTAGCGATCGCCTCCTGTTGAACATAACTCATGACTTTTGTTTTTGAGTAATTCCGCTAAAGTTTCAGCAATATAAGGATCTTTTTCTTTGTCTAATCCTTTTACCCCTTCAGCCACTACCACTAAAGCAAACTTACGGCGATCCTTACGCAACTGTGCTATGTAATCACACATACCCATAAGAGTTTCTTCTGTTAATTGAGGAGTTAATTCGGGAATTAAAATACAATCTGCACCGCCTGCGATACCTGAATGTAAAGATAAATGCCCTGCATCTCTACCCATCACTTGTACTACCATGATTCTTTCATGACTAGCGGCGGTGAAAGTTAAATCATAAAGGGCTTGGGTGACGGTATTACGAGCAGTATCAAACCCTACTGAGCGCTCGGTAAAAGCCACATCATTATCAATAGTTTTAGGAATAACCACTAAATTCCAACTACCTTTTTTGGCTAAATCATAGATAATATCTAAACTACCATCACCCCCAATAGCGATCAAAGCGTCTAATTCCAAGGCTTTATAACCTTCAAGAATTTGCTTGGTGACGGATTCATCTTGGGGATTTCCTCGGCTTAACGATCCCAAAACGCTACCACTCATAAATTGTAAAACATCTAAGCCCTGTAAAACCCCCGGTAAATCATAACCGTGAGGATGCAATTGCAGTTCATCAATGTTTAGTTTACCGTTAATAAAATCAATGAATCCATCTGTACCTCTGGGGATACCGTAAACCTCCCATCCTCTTAGAGAAGCATATTTGACGACGGCTCGAACAACAGCATTTAATCCAGGGCAGTCACCGCCACTGGTTAGAATCCCAATTCTTTTTTTTGTCTTCATCTTACTTTTTCTGGTCTAGATTTTTATACTTTAATCTTATTGTTAATTGAAAATTTTCTCGCAAAATGAAAAGTTAAATTAATTTAACTGATGTTACGCAAAAAGATAATTAATTGTCGATGGGAGGTAGCAGGTAGCAGCAAAGAATTCACTATTCTTATTGGAGGCGAAGTAATTTTTAAAACTTGACATGACAACTAAAATAATACAAAATTAAGTAACTATCAGTAAGTTTTAGATAACAAATTATAAATATGATTGAAAGACAGTGGTGGGTGGAGAAGTGGCTGGAGTTGCTCGATTCTTACCGTTTTAAGAAAAGATTGGAAAGAGGACGAAATTATTCCCGAGAGGGAAATGTACTTAATATTGAGTTTAATAAACAGTCTCATTTAATTGCTCAAGTGCAAGGCACAGAAGAAAAGCCTTATCGGGTTACTTTGGCTTTAGATGCTTTTTCCGATGAGGATTGGGGTTATGTGATTGCTACCATGTCAGAAAAAGCCATTCTTTCCGCACAATTGTTAGTGGGAGAAATGCCTTTAGAAATTGAACAGGTTTTTATTAAAAATGGTTTAAGCCTTTTTCCCTTTAATTTAACAGATGTGCGATCGCGCTGTACTTGTCCGGATAAAGCCAATCCTTGTAAACATATTGCTGCCGTTTATTATCAATTAGCTGATCGCTTCAGTGAAGATCCTTTCATCATATTTCAATTAAGGGGTAGAAGTAAAGCCCAAATTTTAGAGGCGTTGAGAGTATCTCGCAGTTTGCATTTATCAGGGAAAGAAGTTCAACCAGAAAAACTAGGCAAAATTAAGTCAATCCCCAAGCGTAAAAGCAATGGGAATAAGACTTCAGCACCGTTGTCTATCGATAATTTTTGGGAATACGAGCAACCCTTAGATTCTTCTTTGGTGGTAATTACTCCTAGTGCCGATAATAAAACTATTATAGAAGTTTTAGGGGATATTCCTTTACCTTATAACGATTCTCAAGCAGTTATGCAATATCTCACCCAGGTTTATCAGAATGTTCCCGATCGGGCAATGGCGATCGCACTTAATAACTGATGTTACGCAAAAATATAATTAATTTGAAAATCTTTTCCTGCAACCTGCCTCAGTCCGATATTCTGGCATCGAACTGAAGTAATAATTAGATGGTGCGGAAAAAGTGCCTTTGGCTTTAGTTATGAGCATTTTTCGTGTAAGATGGACAATGAGTTAATAAAACTTATTGACTTTTGATTATAAGACAGTGGTGTCGATGTGTGGAAAAGTTGACATCATCATTGATTTAAGACAAACTTTACTTTAATTTCAGAAAATCAGGAGTATATTTAAGAATTAAATGAGAACCTTTAACAACATTAAAAGCTTTGCTAGTTCTGTGAATGAAAATCGCCGCTTTCTTTTTGAAGTAGTAGGAATTTCTCAACAGGAAAGCAATACATTAGACTATTCCATCCGTAAAAGTGGCAGTGTTTTTATTGCTGTACCTTATTCTAGGATGAATCAGGAAATGAATCGGATTAATCGTCTTGGGGGTAAAATTATTAACATTACTCCCATTGATGCTTTAACTCCCATTCAAACTCCGAGTCAAGGTTCTAATACCACTATTGAAACACAGCCCATGACTCAAAGCGAATCTAAAAAAGAAAAAAAAGAAGTAAAAGTACCTGTTAATATTTATCGCCCAAAAGATCCTTATGTCGGTAAATGTTTAGAAAACTACGAATTAGTAGCCGAAGGCGGTAGCGGTACTGTACGCCATTTAACCTTCGATCTTTCTGCTGGTGACTTACACTATTTAGAAGGTCAAAGTATCGGTATTATTCCTCCTGGGGAAGATGATAATGGCAAACCCAATAAATTACGTCTTTACTCCATTGCTTCCACTCGTCACGGCGACAACAGAGATGACAAAACCGTTTCCTTGTGTGTACGTCAATTAGAGTATCAAAATGAAGCAGGAGAAACCGTTTATGGTGTTTGTTCAAGCTACCTTTGTAACTTAGAAGTCGGGGCAGATGTTGCGATTACTGGACCTGTGGGTAAAGAAATGTTATTACCAGATGATGAGGATGCAACCATTGTCATGTTAGCGACGGGTACTGGTATTGCTCCCTTCCGTGCCTTTTTATGGCGTATGTTTAAGGAGAGAGAATTAAATCCAGACTATCAATTTAAAGGTTTAGCGTGGTTAATCTTTGGTATTCCTTACACTCAAAACATTCTTTATAAAGATGATTTAGAGAAAATGGCAACAGATTATGCGGATAATTTCCGTTTGACTTATGCCATTAGTCGTGAACAACAAACTGCTGATGGTGGTAAGATGTATGTTCAAAGCCGTGTAAGTGAATATGCTGACGAATTATTTGAGTTAATCCAAAAACCCAATACTCACGTTTATATGTGTGGTTTAAAAGGTATGGAACCTCCTATTTCTGACACCTTTACTGCGGAAGCGGAAAAAAGAGGTATGAATTGGGATGATTTACGCAAACAAATGAAAAAAGAAGAACGTTGGCACGTTGAAGTTTACTAATTAGCTTGATGGCGAGAAGCCCCACACCTTGTTTTCGACAAAAACAAAAAATAAACCGGTGTGGGATAAATCGCCAGTGATTAAAAACTTGATCTAAAGTTGAAAATATTGTGTTCTAGCCAACATACAATTTTTTTTGGGGATATTACTATAGAACTTAAGATAACAGTTTTTACTGGAGTTCTAAACCAATGAACCTCAAAAAGAAAATTAAGAGGCAAATACTCTGGTTTATAGTAATTCGATCTTGTAATCAAGGTATTTCCTTAACCGAATTATTAATCGCCCTTGTTATTAGTAGTATTGTTCTAACTACTGCCACCAGTGGGTTGATCAATGTGCTTCGTGCCAAACAAGATATTGAGTCTAAAAGCATACGCATGGCTAGTATTAGAAGGGCGTTAGCCTATATGCAGGAAGACATCAAACAAGCTCGTAGCGTTACCGCAGTAACAGAACACACAGATCCCAAATGCAATACATCAGGAGATACTGTTGAGTCTGAATATTGCCTAAGAATTACCTACCCTGATGACACTGACAATAATCCCGACACAAAAAAAAGGATTTACTACGCTTTTGACGACATTAGAAGTGGCTCACAGATATGGCTTAAACCGGGGGTTTTAAGGTGGAAAAGAGTCCAAGAGGATGGCACAGACTCAGGATGGAGGGCAATTAAAGATGGCTTAATCAGCGTTAAGGAAAATCAACCCTCTATAAATTGTAGCTATAATGAAGTTAACTGGACATTTCATGACGAAATTTATGGTACAGATAAAAATAAGAAGGGGGGATTTCGCTTTTGTGTTGACAAAAATCCTACCACGGAAGAGAGTCGATTGGTGAGAATTTTTCTGCACGGATACATAATGGGAAATAATGGGGAGAGTTCAACTATTTCTGATAGTATTATCGCTTTTACCAGAGCTCAATAAGAGATTGAGAGCGATTTTTGCTATAATTTTATGGGATTAAACTTAAATTAAAATTACCGTTATAAGAATGTTTAGTAAAAATAAGCCTGACAAAAACCCTGTAAATACTGCTGAAATCGAAAATTTAGTAAATCAAAATGATAATGATTTATTTGATACTGAATTAGAGGAAGTTGACTCTCCTCTAGTAGTAAAATTGGTAGAGAAAATTAGCGGCATTTTATCACCTTATTTTATCGTTATTGTTGGGTTATATTTATATGATGATAACTTTTTATTTGGTTCTATTTTAATTTTAATCGGTACTCTTTCTCTGTTGAAAATTTCTTATGAGGATATTGGACAGTGGGTAGAGAAAATCAAGGGTGTGTTTAAAAGTTGAAGTTGTGTTTATTCTTGGATAACTGGTTAATCCATGGATACGGCATCGACATCAACGGTTTTTTCTGATGGTTTTTCTTCTTCTTCTTTTTTCTGACTATTAAATACCATTTGTGTAACTTCGATCGCCATTATTGAGAGTAATAAAAAATCATCAATTTGTCCGGCTAAAGGAAATATATCAGGAGAAAGATCGATGGGGCTTAAAACATAAATTAATGTACCAATAATAATCCAATTCCGGTATTTTGGGTTACGAATAGCGTTGCTATAAAGGTTATAAATTGCTTGAGGGGTAATTTTCATCATTTTTAATAGTCAGAAGTGTTTTTCCTTATTTTAATCATAGCTTATTTATTTTCTTTCTTCGATATTGGTTTGAGTAGAGTTTTCCGCCATTATCAGAGGGTAACTGAACCCATAAGGTGCGATCGCATCTTTTTTCTTTAAGGTGATTTATGACAATAAATATACCAGTACGATCCCCCCTAACCCCCCTTAACACAAAGGGGGGTTAGGGGGGAAACGGGTAAATTCTTTCTTGGAAACTACCTAATCATACCTAAAATTCAGTAACGCCAAAATTTTAATCAAGAATTATACCTTGTTGACGCAATTTTTCCTTTAATTCCTGTAACTCTTTTTCTGCATTTTCGGCTCTTTTTTGTTGTTCTTTTTCTCCTAAAATAGCTTTTTGTGCTGACTCATCACCTGTCAAGAGTAAATCACCATTTTCATCACACCAACGCAACCAGACACTCTTAAAATTTTCAAATTCTCCCTCCCATAAAGTTAACCCTAAATTAACTCCTTCTAACCAAGTATCAGAGGTTTCTTGATAATTTATTCCTGTCAGTTTAAATATCCTTAAAACTTTTTCCCCTAAATATTGTTGCGGATCATAAACTATATAATAACTCACCCTCATATCTTGATAAATTTTAAGTTTTTCCCGTAATTCTCCCCCCACTTTATTAGAGACAATTTCGATCGCAATCTCAGGGGTTTTACCGAATTCCCACACCAGATAACAACGGTGATTTTTTTCCCAGAAATTTTGGGGAGTGGTGACATCTAAACTCAAGAAAAAATCGGGAACAATGGGGGGTTTACCGATATTATAATAAATACCTACATTGGCATCTGCTAAAAAAACTACTTCTTTTCTGGCATGGTAAAGAATGCTGGTTAAAAATCTTTGTTGTTTTGCTGAACCAAAATTATCCACGGGGGTATCATCCTCTGTGATTAAATGACTAACATCAGGTTTGGGGATAAATTCGACTTCATTACTTGTGG
>CAYPDC010000020.1:0-2927 GCA_964409355.1 uncultured Cyanobacterium sp. | reverse complement strand
GTGATTAAATGACTAACATCAGGTTTGGGGATAAATTCGACTTCATTACTTGTGGCTGTTTGTGTCTGTGTCACCATTCTTATTTACTTCCTTAAACCTTTCTTCTCATTCTACACTGTAAATTTCAAGCAAATTTTAAGATTTCCTTTATAATTGAACTTAGATAGAGTTTTAATTAAGTGTTAACTGTCAAACTTTCATCTGTTTCATCTTTCTTAATCCCTAAGTATATATTATGATATATTATGATTTCTCATCAACATAGTTCAGAAGAAGTTACACTACTGGCAGCGGCGGTTCGTAGCTCCCATGACTCCATTGTGATTACCGATACAGAATTAGACCATCCGGGTCCGAAAATCGTTTTTGTTAATAACGCTTTTAGCAAAATGACTGGTTATCAAGAATGGGAAATTGTCGGTAAAACCCCCCGTATTCTACAAGGTCCGAATACTGATCGTCAAGTTTTTAAGGAATTAAAGCAAAAATTAAGAAAAGGGGAAGTTTTTTTTGGGGAAACGATTAATTATCGCAAGGATGGTACAGAATTTTATAATCAATGGCATATTGAACCTATACATAATTCAGAGGGGCAATTAACCCATTATTTAGCGATTCAACGAGATGTAACCAAGAAAAAAGAGGCAGAAAAAAAATTAATTTATGATGCTTTTCACGATTCTTTGACGGGATTATATAATCGGGCATGGTTTTTGAATCAGTTACATCAAAGTTTAATGAAGGCAAATCAATGTCAAGATTCCATGTTTGCTCTTTTATTTTTAGATTTGGACGGGTTTAATTTAATTAATGATACTTTGGGGCATTCGGTGGGGGATGTCTTTTTGCAAGAAGTAGCACAAAGAATTAAGACTAGTATTCGCCCTCAAGATAAATTGGCTCGTTTAGGGGGGGATGAGTTTACGATTATTCTTGAGAATATTCATGATTTAAGTATTATTTCTACTATCGCCGATCGCATCCAGTTTAATTTACAAAAACCCTTTTTATTAAGTCATCAGGAAGTGTTTACGTCTTGCAGTATTGGGATTACGCTGAGTAATATTGGTTATGAAACTCAGGAAGAAATGTTGGGAGATGCGGATTTAGCCATGTATCGATCAAAGTCTTTGGGAAAATCACGATCGACGGTGTTTAATAAAACTATGCGCCAAGTGGCGGTTAAACGCTTAAATTTGGAGAATGATTTACGCAAAGCCTTAGAAAAAGAACAGTTTGAACTTTATTATCAACCGATTATTTCTGTGGTTGATCAAAAAATTGTCGGTTTTGAGTCTTTATTGCGTTGGCATCATCCTGAAAATGGTTTTATTTCTCCTGCCAAATTTATCCCTTTAGCGGAAGAAACGGGCTTGATTATCGACATTGGTAAATGGGTGTTGATAGAGGCTTGTCAACAATCGAGGAAATTTAATCAGTTGAGTGGGAATAATTCTCTGTTTATGAATATTAATCTATCGCCCCGTCAATTTAAACAGGCGGACTTAGTCAAAACCGTTGAAGATATTTTAGCACAAACAAGATGCGATCGCACCTTAATCAAATTAGAAATAACCGAGAGTGCCATTTTAGAAACCGATGCTAAAGCGGACGTAATATTAAGAGCATTGAAGGAATTAGGAGTAAAACTCTGTATTGATGACTTTGGTACTGGTTACTCCTCCCTGAGTCGCTTATATCAATTTCCCATCGATATTTTGAAAGTTGACTCCTGTTTTATCCGCGCGATCGGCAAATATGAAAAAAAGGAAAAAATCCTTGCGAGTATCGTTAATCTAGCCCATAATTTAGAGATGGCAGTAGTTGCCGAGGGAGTAGAAACAGAGTTTCAATTCGAGAAAGTCAAATACTATCAATGCGAATATTTACAAGGATATTTATTTGGTCATCCCCAACCCAGTGAAGCTATAGAAAAACTGATTCAAAGATAATCAACAGGATCTAAGTTTGGAGTTAGAAGAGCAATTGACTGTTGACAAAAAACTAACTAAACTTAATTATAGTTTATTATATGATTAAGTTTTATGGTTTATAGACCCCATGAATTTGCGAAGCTAATAGGAAGATCAGTTTCAACTCTTAGAAGATGGGATTTTGAAGGAAGGTTAGTAGCAAAAAGAACTATAGGTAATCAACGTTACTATGATGAAAATGATTTACAACTAGCACTCAATCTTCCTACTTCTTTGGATGAAAGAAAAACTGTAGTTTATTGTCGAGTATCTTCCTCTGAACAAAAAGATGATTTAGACTCTCAAGTAAAAGCGATGGAATCTTTTTGTTTGGGAGGCGGTATTCCTGTGGACGAATGGATTACTGAGATAGGAGGAGGTTTAAATTTTAAACGCAAGAAGTTCTTGTTGATTATGAAAGATATTAGACTAGGTGAAATTAATCATTTAATTATTGCCCATAAAGATAGATTAGTTCGTTTTGGTTTTGACTTTTTTATGGAATACTGCGATTGGTACGGATGTAAATTAACCGTAGCGAATCAACAATCTTTATCTCCTGAACAAGAAATGGTAGAAGATTTGTTGGCGATTGTTCATACTTTCTCTTGTCGTTTATATGGTTTAAGAAGTTACTCAAAGAAAATTAAAGAGATTATTACTAATCCCCCTTCACAATCTTATTAAATATTGTTATACTTGACTGAGTTTGATAAGTTTAATTATTATGTTTAGTCTCAAGCTGGAACTAAAATTAAATAACAAAGAGAAGACTCTGATGGCACAGCACGGGGGGTTTTCTCGTTTTGTTTACAATTATGGTTTAGCCTTAATGCGGATGATTAATCATCAGGAAATTAAGGGTAGTTCTAGCAAAAAGATTGACGCAATCAAAAAAATATTTACTAACTACACTAAGAAAGAACCAGAGTTTGCATGGTGTAATAATCTTAG
>CAYPDC010000019.1:26571-46512 GCA_964409355.1 uncultured Cyanobacterium sp. | reverse complement strand
TGTTAGATTTCTCTCTATAATGACACTTATCCCTCTAGCTGTGATACCTCCTAATTACTCAGGACGCACCTTCGGGCGGTAACGAGGGGGATGACTCCCCTGCTTGATTTCTCAAGACTCGGAAAAATGCAACTTATCAGGTCGCACGTTAATATAGATAGTTTAACAGATTTAGAAAGAGCAACGAGATTTTTTATTTTAAATAGAATTACTTTTTCTGGTACTGTAGAATCGGGCGGATTTTCTCAGGGTGCTTTTGAAAAAAGATTTACTCATTCTTCGATCGCACGTTTAGAATTATTAGAACAAATTTTAAAAGATGTTACTATAACTAACTTAGATTTTGAGGATGTAATTAAAGATAAAAATAAGAATATTTTTTTATTTCTTGATCCACCTTATTACAATAATGCGAAATCAAAATTATACGGAAAAAAAGGCAATTTACATTCAGAATTTAATCATGAAAAATTTATTAAAATTGTAAAAAAATGTCAATATAAGTGGCTAATTACTTATGATAATTGTGAGTTTATTAAAAGTAATTTTGGGGGGTATTATCTTCAAGAATGGGAGTTACAATATGGAATGAACAATTATAAAAAATCTTCTGCACCAAAAGGAAAAGAATTATTAATGATGAATTATTTACCTGATATTCAACCTCAAAAAAATAAACAATTAACGCTTAATTTTTACTAATTAGGAGGTTAATCAATAATTTAGGTTCAACTAGCTGAAAATCTAAAGAAACTTGGTTCTTCACGAGATGGTATGCTGTGAAAGCTGGAAGTCTTGATCTCTCGTTTTCAAAATGCAATTTGCATACTAAGTCATGAAGAACCAAGATAATTACATCATTAATTTTGATGGTTGTTCTCTCTTCTTCCTATCTCCCCCTCTTTTTTCTTTCTCGAAAATGAAACAGCCCTGTGTTAATTATCGGAGATGTCTAATGGTAAAGTATAGTGGGGCGTTGCATCATTGCGAGATAATTTCAAAAAGTTTACTTAAGTAGATTAGTGGTATTCAATCGGTGTAAGGGTTGAACATTGTTCAACGATTATTCTAAAATCATGGAAACTATGACAAAAAAGAGGCAAAATGTCAGAAAACCCGAGTTTATTTTTACCAGAATCCCAGTTAGTTATTCTCAATATAGTTTGTGCGTTAGCATGGGCAGATAACGATTTGAGTGTGGAAGAAACGGAAATCTTACTCGAAAAGTTTAAGACGAATTTACCCCCTGAACCTGAAACCATCTATTTTGGTGATCCCGATCCTTTTTTTGGTACGATGGGCTTATCATCTTTTACTGTTGCCGAACAAACTCAAGCTAGGGTTAATGCAGAGATTGCTTTTAATGATATTTTGAATAGTTACAAACAAAATCCCACTCCCTTAGAAGATTTAGTCTCTAAGTTGAATACAGATGAAGATCGCTGTTTAACTGCTAAATTGGCTTATATGGTTATAAAGGCTAGTAGTGATGATGAAGGTAATTTAATTTGCCCTGAAGAAAAAGCTATCTATCGTCAATTAATTCAACTGTTAAACCTTGATGGGGAGGTGGTGCAAAAAATTGAGGAAAGGGCGAGTTATGAATTAGACAAATTTCAACATCCTTTTAAAGCCTTTATGGGTAATGTGAGAAATTTTTTCCTCACAAAAATCATTTAATGGACTTTCCACATATTTTAATATTTCTTTCATCTAACTCAGGTATAAATCGGGCTAGACGCCCGAAATACCTAGAAAACATCTTAGTTTTTACCAGATGTCTATTAGACTTCTCCAGAAATCGGGCTAGAAGCCCGAAATACGCTGAAAAAATGTTAATTTTTGGAGATGTCTATTAAAAAAACAAGTAAAAATACAAGAATAATCAGAAATTTATAAGCACTTTTGCTTACATTATTTAATTGGGGATGTGATTAATTTGTGATGTTTGTCCGATACGAGGTTCTGTTCCTGATAAAATGCGATCGATGTTGCTACGATGTCTGATAATGACGTAACTGGCGGCAATAATAGCAAAGGCAATATAAGGAGGAGTGGGTAATAATATCCACATTAAGATATTAACTGCGATCGCAGCGCTCATGGAACTGAGAGAGACAATTTTGGAGATAGCCAAGACGAAAAGAAACACACCGAAAGTGCCTAAACCTAAAATCGGATTCATTGTCAGTAAAATACCCAGACTGATAGCGGCGGATTTACCTCCAGAAAATTTTAACCAAATTGACTTACTATGTCCTAATACCGCTAATAAAGATGCGATCGCAATTAGCCAATCCTTCCATTGTAAAGGTAATAAGGCATCACCACCATAACTGAAAAATAACTTCACACTAGCTACGGCTAAGACTCCCTTTAACATATCTATCAATAATACCGTTAATGCCGCTCCTTTGCCTACGGTTCTTAGTACATTTGTCGCACCTGTTGAACCTGAACCATATTCTCGAATATCGATACCCGCCACAGATAATGCTACCAGATAACCAGTAGGAATCGAACCTAAAAGATAGGCAAAGAGAATCAAGCCAAAACTGATAAGAAGTGAAAAAGTCATGACGAAAATGAGTAATGAGTAGGGGTAAATTACCTAATACCTGACAACCTGCAACCTATTAATTGTTTATTGTTCATTATTCATTGTTCATTATTCATTGTTCATAGTCAATTATTTTTCCAAATAATACGCCTATTACCACATTTTTCCTTTACTTCCTCTTCACTAAGATTAAATTCCGCTTTGAGAGAGTAGTTTCTGCCTTCATGAAAACGGGGGTTATATAAAAAGGTTAAAGGAGTGAAACCCACTAGGCAAACTTCTTCATTCTCTTTAATATCAGCAATAATGGCTTGATCAACTCGACTACTCATGAATTTTTCTAAAGACATAGCATTAGGATAGGTAAATTCCCAACGAGTTAAAATCGCAAAAATCATCAAGACAACGGTGGCAACATAGCCATAATTTTGGGGTTTTAACCATTTATTTTCATTGACAGAATAATGATTAACTAATAAGTATAAGTTGAGAGAAATTAGCACAATTATCCAATACATATAGTATCGTAATTGATAAGCAAAGGGTAAAAAGGTAGTAAGCAAACTAAGAACAATCATAAACATTAAAGCTATTCTTATTTCAGAATTATTCTTATTTGCGGAATTATTCTTAATACATAAAAAGACAAATAAAAGTATATTAAATACCACATAAACGGCAAAATATCCCCCCATACCAAAACTCTCTGCTTCTAAGGGTACATAATCCATTGCGATCGTCCAAGGCCAAGGACGGCGATCGTCAAAAGCACCTATTTCTAATAAAGAAAATACCCATCTTTGTATCGGTGACATAGATGCGATCGCATCTGCCATATAGGTGGAACTAGGTACAACGGTATGATTTAATTCATAACCTAAAACAGATATTTTTAAGGGATAAAAAGGATTTTGATAGACAAGTATATTTTTTACCTCTGTGGCAAAAATCAATAAACTGGAGAGGAAACTAAAGATTAATAATTTACCGATATTTTTAACTTTATTAACAGGATTAAAACGATAAATAATTAACCATAAAATCCTTCCCATAGCTACCAATATTAATAAGAATAAAGGAGGAACTAAGAGATATTTACTGTTAGCGGCAATAAATCCACCAATGATAAAAATAATAATGTTTTTAGATTTAATAAAATCTTCTTTAATAAATAATAAATAAGTTAAAATAACAGTGATTGAAAAACCAATATTTGTGAATAAATCCACATAGGCACTGGTGACAGCGATATGTAATAAAGGTACAGCTAAAAGGGCTAAACTCGATAAATAATAGGGTATTTTCAGATAATGTTTAACAAAAATAAGATAGCTAATAAAACTCAAAAAACTGACTAAATTTGCCCCTTGAGGACGATTTAAACCGAATAACCACCAGAAAAAACCTTGTAGAATATTGGGCAACATCGTAGTGGTATTATAAAATGGTTCTCGCTCTACTTCAAACACATATTCTTGAGGAGAAATCAAACCCCAAAAACGGGCAGCAAAAGGCAATTGATACATCCAACTATCGCCGTTAGGCCAATCCACGGCTACAATACTTTTTAACCCTAAAAAAGCGACAATTATTCCTGCGAAAATTTGCAAGGCTTGGGTATTATTAATATTAATAATTCGTTGGAGAATGGGGGGAATTTGAGGGATGCGATCGAGGTTTTCTGCCAAAGTAATTTTAATCCAAATTAAACCTGCTACGATGAAAGCTAATCGAATATAGCGAAAACTGCCACCGATTTTAAAAGCATAACCAATTAAACCTAAAAAGAGAGCGAAAGCAATAAGATTTAAACCGATTAAAATTAACTTATTCTCTTTAAAAATAGAGGAAAAAACAGGGGGTAAAAAACTTAACTTTCCCTGCCATAAAAAGAAACTAAAAAGAGAAATAATAAGGGCAATAATAGCACTAATTAAAGGAACAAACATTGTATAGCGATTTTATTGAAGTTGTAAGATTATCATGAAGGTAGAATTCAAGAATTATGACTCAAAACCGTTATCCCACAATGAAATGAATTTCATTGCTAATAGCTATCGTTAAATAAATTTAACTCAATTTCAGTAATATCTCATAACTTATACGTTAAATTCTACTGGATTAAAAAACTCAACTTTTGCGAACTTTTAGCAACTTTTACAAAGATTCTGTCTCTAACCAAAAATATCAGTTAAGATTAACCTAATGGGTAAATTTTTCTTCATTCACACTGCTCCAAAAATGATGAATACTTAACAATCATAAGCTAGTTTTGCATTTTAAAGTTTACTAATAATGATAAGCAATCCAAGTTCGGACTTAGAAGTTATTTTCAATACAGTTTTATCACAAACTAATCAATAACAATCCAAATAGTTGGCATTAACCCAACCCGTGATACCATTAACACGAGGATTCGGACCATCAATTACTCTAATATAGTACCAAGGCATTTGTCCACTGATATACTGTACCACGTTATTGTTATTTAAACCAGCGATCGCATCTCCCCCCGGACTTTTACGCACTGCTAGTTGTCCTGTTGTAATATTAATAACAGAACATTGACCAGAATTAGGATTAGATTGAGAGATATTTTGCCAACGAATTTGACTTTCGTGGATGTAGCCATTTCTACCGCAAACATCGGTGATATACCAACCGTTACTATAGCCATAGGTATTAATCGCCGTTACCATTTTCACACTGCAAATAATTCTACCATTGGGAGTTTCCCTCACGTTGGAAGGAGGGGCATAAATTACCGCTTGAGTATTCTGAGCAGATACATTTTGAATTTTATTACCGAAAGGAATCATCACCGAAGCAATGCCGACACCTATAAATAATAGGTTTCTCATGGAAGAAATAATCGATTTGGAAGTTATCATAATTTTTCTGCAATTTGATAATTAAAAGATTAAATTTTTCTGTTTTTATTCAGCAAATACGAGGAGATTTTCTAAAGCAATTTAACTGCGGTTTGAGCAGAAATAACTTAATGATTTAATTAGCTTTGCCCCTAGATACTACTAACAATTCTAACAAAAAAAAGATGACATATAGCGATCGTATTGGAGTGTCAATGATTTGTTACATTTCTTTTCGTTAGCAAAAGAAGTGCATAACTTGGTGATAAGCTAAAAAACGGATCAAATTTAAGAAAAATATATATAATGAGCGAATTGCCTTGTCTATTACGGGTTGCCCGTGGTGAAATATTAGATCGTCCTCCTGTATGGATGATGCGTCAAGCAGGTAGATATATGAAAGTCTATCGTGATTTAAGAGACAAATATCCCGGTTTTCGTGAAAGATCAGAAAATCCTGATTTAGCTATTGAAATTTCCCTTCAACCTTGGCGTGCTTTTCAGCCTGACGGGGTGATTATGTTTTCTGATATTTTAACTCCTTTACCCGGCATGGGTATTCCTTTTGATATTGTTGAAAGTAAAGGACCGATTATTGATCCTCCTATTCGCAGTTTAAGGCAAATCGAGCAGTTGCAACCCTTACAACCCGAAGAATCTTTGCCTTTTATTAAAACTATCCTAAATACTTTGCGTCAAGAAGTAAGCAATCAATCCACGGTGTTGGGATTTGTGGGTGCGCCTTGGACTTTAGCTGCTTATGCCATTGAGGGGAAAAGTTCTAAAAACTACGCCGTTATTAAAAGTATGGCGTTTTCTGAACCTGATATGCTTCATAAATTATTAAGTAAAATCGCCGATGCGATCGCAACTTATGTTCGTTATCAAATCGATTGTGGAGCGCAAGTAGTGCAAATGTTCGACTCTTGGGCAGGGGAATTAAGTCCTCAAGACTATGAAACCTTTGCTTTACCCTATCAAAAACGAGTAGTAGAACAAGTTAAAGCTACTCATCCTGATACCCCTTTAATTCTCTATATTAGCGGTAGTGCCGGGGTTTTAGAAAGAATGGGGCAATCTGGGGTGGATATTGTGAGTGTGGATTGGACTGTTGACATGGCGGAGGCAAGACAAAGATTGGGTAAAGACATGAAAGTCCAAGGAAATATCGATCCGGGTGTATTATTTGGTTCACCTGAATTTATTCAACAGAGAATCCATGACACCGTTGCCAAAGCAGGAAAAGGCGGACATATTCTCAATTTAGGACATGGTGTATTGGTTGGCACTCCCGAAGATCATGTTAGGGTTTTCTTTGAAACTGCTAAATCTGTGCAATATTAGGATAAGTAAAAAACCTCTAATAGACTTCTCCAATAATTGACATTTTAAGGGCTAAAGCCCTTACTACAAACCAGTAAAAAATAATTTCTGGAGATGTCTAATTCAAATTTAAAGTGCGATCGCATCTATTAAAGCTATTAGGAGTTTCTTCATTCTTCATTTCTTTTGGTTGCCTCTAAGATGCAGATTTCTTCGAGGGTAGTAACTATTCGGTGGAGAGTTAAACCTGCTAAGGAAAAAAGTTGTTCAAATTCAGTTTTAGTTCTTTCTTTTCCCCCCTGACACATCACCAACATATTTAAGTCCAACATCTTTGCTGATGAGGGGGTATCTGTACTCTGTACAATCATTTCCATCACTAGAATTTTACCATTGTCAGGCAATACATCACGACAGTTTTTCAAAATTGCGATCGCGTTTTGATCACCCCAATCATGAATAATATGTTTAAGCAAATAAGCATCCCCACCAGAGGGAATTTTCTCGAAGAAACTACCACTAACAGCTTGACACCGGTTAAGGATATTATGTTTTTTCAAAGTTTCCTGACAATGATTAATGACATACTCCTCGTCGAAAAGAATACCCTGACAATGAGGATATTTCTCTAAAATTGAGCCTAACATTTCTCCATAACCCCCACCAACATCGACAATAGTAGTAAAATCGGAGAAATCATAAGCCGATAAAATCGCCTTTTCTTCCGTGAAAGAAAAACTACTCATGGAATTTTCAAAAATCGCCCCATCTTCTGGATGTGACTTAAAATACTCAAACACTCCCATGCCAAACACTTCATCAAAGGCAGGTTTTCCCGTTTTCACACTATGTAACAGATTACCCCATGCCTGATAGTGAGGTGCTTCCCCTAACATAATTGCCGTTGCCTTAACAGATTGAGGATGATTTTCACATAAATATTCCCCTAACGAAGTTAAACTAAAACATTGAGAATCTATCTCCGAAAAAATTCCGACACTAGCTAAGGCTCTCATCACACGGTATAAAGCAATAGTATCTGTGTTAGTTAAACTAGCTAATTTTTCACAAGTCTGAGGGTTATTTTGCAATAAATCGGCAATACCTAACTTACTAACGACATAAATAGACTGTGATAACCAATAACCAGAAACCATCTGAATTAATTGAACATGAGGCGGTAACGTATTATTGTTATTCATCAATTTAACGATGTTTTTTCTAAATTTGTATTTATATCTTAAAGCAATGTTTATTGACTCAATCAAAAACAATCAATAATTTATAGCAATCAGGAATCAGTGAAACGAGACAATTCCATTCATTATCTCCACTTATATAGTTAATTATCAATATTCAATATTCAATAGTCACAGGTTATTCTTTCTTGTAGCCAAGAAATGGTAAGATTAGCAGAATCGACTTTAAATCAACTTATTTTTAATCACCGATGCCTGAAGCAGTAGGAGTAATTGAAACTCTTGGTTTCCCATCTATTTTGGCTACCGCCGATGCGGTGGTAAAAGCCGCTCGTGTCACAATTGTTTATTTCGATAAAGCGGAAAAAGGTGATTTCATCATCGCTTTTCGTGGTCCTGTTTCCGAAGTTAAACGTGCTATGGAAGAAGGTATCAAAGAAGGGGCAAAGGTATTTGGAGGCGTGATACAAAGTCATTATATTGTTCCCAATCCGCCACCAAACGTCGTGGATGTGTTACCCATCCATTATACCGAAGCGTCTGAGCCTTACCGATTTAATTTTTAGTAAGCCTTTTTTATTGTTAATTTTTATTTTTATTCTAGGAGAAAATTTTTATGCCTTCTCAATCAGCAGTTGGAGCTATTGAAACCAAAGGATTCCCCGGAATTTTAGCCGCCGCCGATGCGATGGTTAAAGCAGGAAGAGTCACCCTTGTTGGTTATATTCGTGTCGGTAGTGCTCGTTTTACCGTTAATATTAGAGGCGATGTGTCTGAAGTAAAAACTGCTATGGCGGCAGGAATTGAAGCTGTAGAGAAAACTGAAGGTGCTGCCCTTGAATCTTGGGTAATTATTCCTCGTCCTCATGAGAATGTTTGTGCTGTGCTTCCCATCGATTATAGCGAATCTGTTGAGCGTTATCGTCAGGCAGTCGAAGGTATTGTTTTACCCGGAGGCCGAAGTTAAATAGGTATTTGGGTATTGGGTAGTATTATATTGGGTTCGGAGTTCGTAGGAGTGTACTCAGGGATAACTCTAATAATTTTCTTAAGTCAAATCTGTCTTCAATTTTGTGGCACAATAGCAGAAAAGATAAAGTTATATATTGAGCAAATCATAAAAATTATGTTAGTCAAATCAACCACTCGTCATATCAGAATTTACGCCGCAGAAATCCAAAATAATCAGTTAATTCCTTCTGATCAAGTTTTGACTCTTGACGTTGATCCCGATAATGAGTTTAATTGGGAAGAAGTAACCTTGCAAAAAGTTTATCGCAAATTTGATGAACTGGTAGAACAATATAATGGGCAAGATTTGAGCGATTATAACCTTCGCCGTATTGGTTCGGATTTAGAGCATTTTATCCGTAGTTTATTAAATAAAGGAGAAATCAGCTATAATCTCGATGGTAGAGTTTTAAACTATAGTATGGGTTTACCAAAAGTAGAAAATCCTGATTCCGAAGGAAAATATTTGTTAACTTAATCTTTATCCTGGGCAACATTTCCCCAAATATGATCCTCGATACCTTATTTTTCAACATTTTTTCCTTGAACACTTAGGTAAGTTTTAGTAGCGATCGAGCTTTTGGTAACCACTTTCAAATAAATAGACATTTACTGAATTCGGGCTTATTTGCCCGAAGTATATGGGAAATATATTATTTTTTTCAGATGTCTAATGCCAAAGGTACATTTATCAAATCATAGACAATGGAAGAAAAACAGATATTACCTCATCATTTAGAATTATGGCAAAATAGTCTTAATTGGACTCCTTCCCCTCAAGTTTTGACACAATGGCAAGAATTATATCAATACATTTTAACCACGAATCAACACTTAAATTTAACTCGCATTACTACTCCTGAAGAATTTTGGGAAAAAAATTTATGGGATTCTTTAGCTCCAATTATTCATTATGATTTAAAAGATAAAATAGTAATTGATATTGGTACTGGTGCAGGTTTCCCCGGATTACCAAGCGCGATCGCATCTCCTGAGACAGAATTTATGTTAATGGATTCCGTTGCTAAAAAAGTCAATTTTATTAACGGCATTAAAAGCAAATTAAAGCTAACAAATATTGACACATTAATCAATCGAGCGGAAATAATTGGACAAGATGAAAACCATCGAAATAAGTATGATTTTGCCTTAATTAGAGCCGTTGCCGAAATCTCAGTTTGTTTAGAATATACATTACCCTTATTGAAACAAGGAGGAATTGCTATTTTATATCGTGGAAATATTGAAGAAAAAGATATAGAAAAAATCTCTAATATTGCCAGAAAATTAGGAGGGGAATTAAGAGAAATAATCAATAAAAATACTCCCATTAATAATCATATTCGCCATAATATTTATGTCAAAAAAATCAGCAATACCCCGAAAAAATATCCCCGTGAAGTAGGAAAACCTGCCAAAAACCCGTTATAATTTGAGTCCGGAGTTTAGGAGTTAGGAGTTAAAATATAAAAAATAAAACACATTTTACAGATAAAAAAGAACAAAAAACATGGAAGCGATTAAAATAGGGATTATCGGTGGTAGTGGTTTATATAAAATGGAAGCCCTACAAAATATAGAAGAAATAACCGTAGAAACTCCCTTCGGTAAACCATCCGATAACCTCATCACAGGCACACTAGATGAAGTGAAAGTGGTATTTTTACCCCGTCACGGCAGAAACCATCATCTTCTTCCCTCAGAATTGCCCTTTCAAGCCAATATTTACGCCCTTAAACAACTAGGAGTTGAATATATCATCTCAGCTTCTGCCGTAGGTTCACTGCAAAAACAAATCAAACCCCTAGATTTAGTTATACCAGATCAATTCATCGATCGCACCAAAAATCGCCCCGCTACTTTTTTTGGAGAAGGAATCGTTGCTCATGTAGCGTTTGGACATCCCACCTGCTTACAATTAGGAGAAGTATTAGGCAAAGCCGTCAATAACCTTAACTTAACGGATATAGAATTACATCAAGGTGGTACTTATGTTTGCATGGAAGGACCTGCATTTTCCACCATTGCCGAATCTAACTTATATCGTAGTTGGGGAGGAAGCATCATTGGCATGACAAACTTAACGGAAGCCAAACTAGCGAGAGAAGCGGAAATCGCTTATGCTACTCTCGCCCTCGTCACGGATTACGACTGTTGGAATCCTGAACATGATCATGTTACAGTAGAAACAGTTATTCAAAATTTGCATCAAAACGCCTTTAATGCGCAAAAAGTCATCAGAGAAACGGTGAAATTAATTGCAGAAAATCCCTTTATTAGTAATGCCCATTCTGCTTTAAAAGATGCCATTATTACTCCTTTAAATACTGCACCCCAAGCCACAAAAGAAAAGTTATCTTTACTCTTGAAAAAATATCTTTAATGCAATTAGGAATTAGGATTTGGGATTTGGAATGTAGGAAAATATATTTCAATATAATTTCATGTAAAGTGTCTGAGTGGGATAAGCAAATATAATATTGTGGTGAGAAAAAGTCTTTTTAATGGCAAAATTTACTTCATTTTGGGCTAAACGATAAGCTGTTAATTCATTGCTATGAACATAGTAAATAATCTCGAAATTTAGGCTATAATCTCCAAATCCTGAGAAAAAAGCTATGTCAAAAGTGATATGTTCTATCTCCATTAATGATTGTTTAATTATCTTTGGAATCTGTGCTAAAAGTTCGTTTTCTGTTTCATAAACTACCCCTATTTTCAATATTACCTGTCTCCTTTGCATTCGCTTAAAATTACGCAATCTTGAGTTGGTTAAATCCGTATTTGCTAGTATTAATTGTTCCCCTGTTAAGGCTTTAATTCTTGTGGTTTTAATGCCAATATGTTCTACAAATCCGATATAATCATCTACGGCTACTAAATCCGCAATTTCAAAGGGGCGATCGAATAATATGGCAAAATAACTAAATAAATCCTGTAAAATACCCTGAGAGGCTAATGCTAAAGCTACCCCCCCAATTCCTAAACCTGCTACAATTGCTCCTATATCAAAACCTAAATTACTAAGGATAAAAATAGTTGCTAACGTCCAAATTAACACCCTTAAAGCAGGAAATAAAGCATTAATATTTCGCTCAATTTCTCGATTAGATTCATGGTATTTTTGACTATAATATTGTATTAAAATTTTCGAGGTATCAACTAATAATTGTCCCACACAAAAAGTTGTGGCAATAATAGAAAATGTTTTTACTGTCGTTAAAATACTCCTATGTAGTTGAATCTCTTTTATAGTAAGATAAAATAAGCCAAAATAACTAATAGGCAAAAAATGTTTAGCTAAAATGTTGATTATATTATAAGTTAATAAGTTATTATTATCTTGAATAATCTTTTTCAATTGTCTAAAAACAATATTTCTAGTCACCTTTAAGAAAAAATATACCAAAATAAGGATAAATATAGCAATAATTATATCTTTAACTAAACTCGGTAATTTTTCTGATAAATTAATAATAAAATCTAACATGAATAAGTGTTAATAAAAATGTATTTTCTAAAAGTTATAACTAACATATAATTGTTACATCATAACATTAAAAAATTATTTAAGCTACTGATAATTATGAAAAATTTTAATTTTATCTGTTTCATGTCTGTAAATAAAATTCCGAAACTATTAACTATATTCTTACTTTTTCTTAGTATTAATTTCTCTCTATCCGCCTGTAATGGAATGAATGCGATCGACAATTCTTCGAGAATTATACAATCTATTTTAAGTGATCCAAAAACATTTAATGCCGCCCTTTCTCAAGAATCTCCTAATATTTTTGGTTTAACTTATGATGGATTAGTTAGAGAAAATCCGTTAACGGGGAAAATCGAACCAGCTTTAGCTGAGAGTTGGGAAATTTCAGAGGATAAATTAAAGATTATTTTTACCTTAAAAGATAATTTAAAATGGTCAGATGGGCAACCTTTAACTGTTGATGATGTGGTTTTTAGTTATAATCAAATTTATCTCAATGAAGAAATACCGACTAATGTAAGGGATAGTTTACGAATTGGGCAAAGTCGGGCTTTTCCCACAGTTGAAAAAATTAACGAATCTCAAGTTATGTTTACCATTCCCGAACCCTTTGCACCATTTTTAGAGAGTGCTGGATTAGCGATTTTACCCAAACATATTTTACAAGAAAAAGTTAATACTAAAGGTAGAGATGGAAAACCTCTTTTTCTCTCTTTTTGGGGTGTGGATACTCCCCCTGATGAGTTGGTGGTTAATGGTGCGTATAAATTAAAAAATTATGCTACTTCTCAAAGAGTTATTTTTACGAAAAATCCCTTTTATTGGGAAAAAGATATTATGGGCAATCCATTACCCTATATTGAAGAAGTTGTCTGGGAAATTGTGGAATCTACTGATACCTCGTTATTACAATTTCGCTCTGGAAGTTTAGACTCTATTAGTGTTACACCTGAATATTTTTCGTTGTTAAAAAAAGAAGAAAAAAGGGGCGATTTTACTATTTTTAATGGTGGTCCTGCCTATGGTACAACTTTTATGGCATTTAATCTCAATCAAGGTTCAAGGAATGGTAATCCCTTAGTTACTCCCTACAAATCTAAATGGTTTAATAATGTTAATTTTCGGAGGGCGATCGCGCATTCTATCAACAGAGAAAGAATGGTTAATAACATTTACCGAGGGTTAGGAGAAGTACAAAATTCCCCTATTTCCGTACAATCACCTTTTTATGATGATACCATTAAAGGCTACGATTATGACCCGGAATTAGCGAAAAAAATGCTTTTAGAAGAAGGGTTTAAATATAATGCAGAAGGCACACTTTTAGACTCAGAAAATAATGAAGTTAGATTCACCTTATTAACGAATGCAGGAAATAGAATTAGAGAATCTTTAGGCTCACAAATAAAACAGGATTTAAGTCAAATTGGTATCACGGTGGATTTTACTCCCATTGCTTTTAATGTCTTAGTAGATAAACTGAGTAATTCCTTAGATTGGGAAGCTCATATCATTGGTTTTACTGGGGGAAATGAGCCTAATGGCGGTGCTAATTTATGGTTTCCCGATGGAAATTTACACCTTTTTAATCAAAAACCCCAACCCGGAAGACAACCAATTGAGGGTAGAATTATTGCCGATTGGGAGGAAAAAATAGGACAATTATATATCGATGGTGCGAGAGAATTAGAGTTTGAAAAAAGAAAAGAAATTTATGCTCAAACTCAACAATTAGCCTCGGAATATTTACCCTTAATTTACCTAGTTAATCCCTACTCATTATCGGCTGTGAGAAATCGCATTCAAGGAGTCGAATATTCTGCCCTCGGCGGTGCTTTTTGGAATATACAAAAACTGAGTATTAATGAGTGAAATCAAATACTGAATAAAATAATAACTTCTCGCCAATGAGATAAATATTGAGGAGAAAGAAATATCCCCTGTAATTGTTGCCATTCTCGCCATTGTCTTTCTTGATCTTCTTTGATTAATTCTGCTAATTGGGGGAGTTTTTTCTCCCATTTGTTTCCGAATAAATTATCAAAATAATCCAATAAACATAAGTTATCTTGAACATTTCCTAATACCGTTTGCAACTCTTTGACAAAGCTAATATATTCTTGATATTTAGGGGGGTAAAAATCAGTAAATAATTCTAGTTGATAACGAACTTTTTTTGCTTGTTTTCTCAATGTATGCAGATGTTTTCCCTTTTGATCAAGTAGTTTTTTTATCTCGTTATCTGTGAGATTACTTGAAAGTTTAATATTTCCGTTATCCTCTAATTCTGTACCGACTAACCATGCAGATTGTAACGAAAAAATACTGATTTGAGGTAATAGTAAATCAGGTAATAACCTTTCTATTTTTAAAGAGGCTATTTTTGTAAATTCTGGCTTTTCTAACCAGTCTAAAAGAGCTTGTTTTAATCTTAAATATTTTCTCCCGTTTAAAATCTCCTTACTACTAGGAAAATTTACCGTTTTTTTCCGATTCAATTTATGACTAATTTCCTCTAAAATTTTGTGTTCTTCTTTGGGTAAATTGGGCTTAATTTTTGTCTCTAAATTAATATTAATAATATCCGCATCTCTTTCTTGTCCTAATATACGAGCAATTTTGCCAAGGGTGCGATCGCAGATGACTGAGGGTAAATGTAAGGCACTACCAAAACTCAGCAAAATACTTCTTAATCTTCTTATCCCCACTCGAATTTGATGAAGATTTTCTGGATCATTTTCCGTCAAAATTCGTTTTTCATACTTAAAAATTTTGTCACCATGTCGAGAAATAGCCCCATAACCATAATCGCCTATGCTCGAAGGATTGTTGTTCAAAGTCCGTGCAGACATAGATCAACCTCCAAAATAAACTTGTTATGGTTTCATTATAATCTTGACTTCTCCAAAATCATTGTCAGTAATTACAAAAATTAATAGTTATCAGAGTTTGGAGTTGGGAATTTGGAGTCTAAATTATAACTTAAGTGTTTGAACGAATCGCACCATTACTTATTACTTATTACTTATTATTAAACTTGAGCAACTTCTTCTTCCACAACAAAAGCAGTAGTACCAGTTAATTTTCCGTAAGTTTCACGCATTTTCAAACCAACTAATACTTGGAATAAACCAGTACCATTATTAGAACCGGGATAGTCTTTATGTTTTAACAACAGTTCTGTCATTTCACCGTAGTATTTAGTGCCAGTTCTGCTTAAATGACTTTCAACATAGATAATTTCTTCGAGATTATCAAATTGACCATCAATTTCCAAAATAGAAACTTCATTACCCATGTAGTTATCAGGTCCATAGTACATTTTTAAACCGGGATAAGCACAGGTTAATTTACGTCCGCAAGGGCGCCAATCAATAGTTGAACCTTCATCAAATAAGTAGGTAGGCTCAAAATGCTCAATACCTTCTTTTTCAATTAAGCGAACTCGTAAAATTTTACCTTCTTTATCCTCAATTAATTGACTAGATAAGACTTGAATAACAATATCTGCATATTGTTTCTGAGGCTCAATATAAGCGGTAAAATCTGGTTTTCTGGCATTGATAGAAGCTAAAACATCTTCATAAGTATGACCTCTTTCAGCCATGTCACGCTGAATTTTCCATTGAATTTTAACTTCTTCACTGATGTCGAGATAAACACCGAAATCAACTAATTTTCTGACTCTTTCATCATAGAAAGGATGTAAACCTTCGATCACAATTACCTTATTAGGCTCGATTCTTTCAGGAGGATCAATTTCTCCAGTTTCATGGTTATAGATAGGTTTATCAATAGCTTGACCATTTTTTAAAGCCGCAATTTGTTCTGCCATAAGATCAAAGTTATTCGCTCTGGGATCTAATGCTGTAACTCCTGCGACTTTTCTACCTTTACGATCTAAACTATGATAGTCGTCAAGACAGATAACGGTCATAAATTCCTTCCCGAATAAATCTTCTAAACGACGCAAAAAAGTTGATTTACCGCAACCAGAGTCACCGGCTACTCCGATAATAACTACTCTATCTTGAGTCATATTTCCCTCTATATGTGAAACTAATTTTACTTATATTAGTAATCTTACTATTGTTTGTTATCTTATCAGTCAACTGCACACCTTACCATACTTAATCAACTAAATTCTGATTTTTCTTTTTGAAGTACAAAAATAAAAAATGAGTTAAGAGCGATCGCCCTTTTATTCTTCTCTCATACTTTTCCTAATAAGGATTGTCGTAAATTTGTTAAGATTGGCATTATTATCCAAGCTTATTAATCGATACATACAAATAACTAAAAATTATTAATAACTTTAAGAATTGGTATTTTACAAATCTGGAAAGAAAGAGTAAAAATAGAAATAGAGATAAGTAAAAACAATATAAAGTAAGATAGACTATCAGCTATGCTTATAAAAGAGAAAAAAGAAAATCAACAAACTTCTTATAGATTAACGATGCAAACAGTTAATATTGGTGAAGATACCACTGCTATCCGTTGTTTAGATTGGGATAGAGAGCGTTTTGATATTGAGTTTGCTTTAAACAATGGCACAACCTACAATTCTTTTATTATTCAAGGAGAAAAAACCGCTCTGATTGATACTTCCCATCGCAAGTTTGAGTCTCTATATTTGGAAACGATCGCATCTTTAATAGATTTATCCACTTTAGATTATCTGATCATTAGTCATACTGAGCCTGATCATAGCGGATTGGTGAAAGAGATTCTCGAATTAGCACCGAATGTAACAGTTATTGGGGCGAAAGTTGCCATTAAATTTTTACAAGATATGGTGCATCAACCCTTTAAATCCCAAATGGTTAAAAGTGGGGATAAATTAGATTTAGGGAATAGTCATGAGTTAGAATTTCTTTCTGCTCCTAATTTACACTGGCCCGATACAATTTTTACCTATGATCACAAAACTCATAGTTTATTCACCTGTGATGCTTTTGGGATGCACTATTGCGATGATTACACCTACGATGAAGAACCTGATTTATTGCGAGAAGATTTCCAATATTATTATGATTGTTTAATGAGTCCTAATGCACGATCGGTCTTAGGGGCAATTAAACGGATGAATAACTATGATATTAACTTAATTGCCACTGGTCATGGTCCTTTATTAAAGCATTTTCTCTCTGATTGGGTTAATTCTTATCAACAATGGAGTGAAGCCCAAACTAAAACCCAAACTTATGGGGTAGTGTTTTATAGTTCTGAGTATGGCTATAGTGAAGATATTGCCCGTGCCATCGCCCTTGGCATGGAAAAAACAGGGATAGGGGTGGAATTAGTGCAATATGAGGAGATTGACACCACCGAAACCAGAGAAATTGTCAGTCAAGCAGGAGGTTTAGTCATTGGAATGCCCTCTCAAACAGACATTAAAAGTCATGCTATTTTAAGCACCATTTTAGCTTCTGCCCATCAAAAACAGGCGATCGGACTTTTTGAAACGGGAGGTTGGCAAGATGAACCGATTTACCCTTTACGCAATAAATTTCAAGAAATAGGTTTAACGGAAGCATTTCCCCCCATTTTGGTTAAGGAAACCTTTAACCCTATCATTGCAAAGTGTGCAGAGGAGGCGGGAGTTGACTTAGGGCAATGGTTAACTCGTGATAAAAATGTCAAAAAAATGAAATCCCTCGATAACGGTTTGGATAAAGCCCTAGGGCGTATTAGCGGTGGTTTGTACATTATCACTGCTAGTAAGGGGGATGTAAAGAGTGCGATGTTGGCATCTTGGGTTATTCAAGCTCATTCCCTAGGGGTAGCGATCGCAGTTGCCAAAGATCGGGCGATCGAATCTTTATTAAAAGTGGGCGATCGGTTTGTCTTAAATGTTTTAGAAGAAGACAACTATCAAGGCTTAATGAAACATTTTCTCAAACGTTTTGCCCCGGGGCAAGATCGATTTGAAGGAATCAAAACTTATCAAAGTAGTTCTGGCTCACCCATTTTAGCCGAAGCCTTAGCCTATATGGAATGTCAGGTAGAAAGTCGTCAGGATTGTCACGATCATTGGATTGTATATAGCAAAGTTGACAATGGTAGAATCGCCCATCCCGAAGCCAAAACCGCCGTACATCATCGCAAAGTCGGCAATTATTATTAAGGTGATTTCTAACAATAACCAGTATGATCCCCCCTAACCCCCCTTAAACAAAGGGGGAATTATCAAGAAAATGGGTAGATTCTTTTTTGGAAACTACCTAAGTAATAAATAATGTAGGGGCTTAGAACCTTTTTGAAAGGCACTATTTCTGATGATTGATCCCCCCTAGCCCCCCTTCAAAAGGGGGGAACAAGTACAAAAATATGTTGAAAAGTCCCCCTTATTAAGGGGGATTTAGGGGGATCTAAAACTTTTCAAACAAATTCTTAATATATTAAGTCAGTAATAATTCAAAAATAATAACAAATAAACACTTTAATCATGTACAAATCAATATCCAATTCAACCCTTAATTCGCCCGTAGAAAGAGATAGCTGGTTAAATCTTAACCGTATTGTCCATATCCTAGAACTAATCCAAGATCTAATCGTTATCAGTCTTTGTTTTGGATTATTTGCCTTCATGGTACTGCAAATAAAAGTCATGTTTGTCGCCTTACTAACTCCTTTGCAGTTTCATACCATCACCGCCGATATACTTTCCCTCTTAATTTTGGTGGAGTTATTTCGATTACTAATTATCTATCTCAAAGAGCAACGAATTTCCATCGGTGTAGCGGTAGAAGTTTCGATCGTTTCGGTATTAAGGGAAGTATTTGTCAATGGTGTCTTAGAAACAGGCTCAACTCAAGTTTTGGCTACCTGTGCATTCCTATTGGTGTTAGGGGTGTTAATGGTATTAAGAGTTTGGCTACCTGCCACTTTTGAAGGAATTGATCCCGAAAAAAGGGTATCGGAAAAACACCAAAAAAAGCAAGTTAGTTAGAGTCGAATAATATTCATAGTAGGTTGGGTTGAGGTATCGAAACCCAACAAAACAGACGACTAATGTTGGGTTGCACTTCGTTTAACCCAACCTACAAGAGAATTGCAAACTATCAGAGTTGAACAATGTTCAACCCCTACGAATCTAAAAAATAATCAACTTAATTAATTATCAGAGGATAAAATCATGACAAAGGCAATCTTAAACAATCAAAATACTAATATCCGTGACGTTCAAGTAGAGCAAATTGCTAACAATACCACCATTTTTAGATCTCGTACTTGGGATCGTCTTAAATTTGAAATTGAATATGCTCGACAAAAAGGTACAACCGCTAACTCCTATTTAATCCAAGCTAACAAAAACGCTTTAATTGATCCCCCCGGAGAATCATTTACTGACATATTCCTAGATAAGTTACAAGAATATTTTAAGTTAGAGCAATTAAACTATGTAATTTTGGGTCATATTAACGCTAATCGCATGACTACTTTAAAGCGTATTTTAGAAATTGCTCCCCATATTCAGGT
>CAYPDC010000019.1:0-26471 GCA_964409355.1 uncultured Cyanobacterium sp. | reverse complement strand
GATTGGAAACAATTAGATAGCGATCGCAGTTATTATTTTGATTGTCTCCATACTAATCAAACCAAGCAGGTAGAAACCACTCTCAATAAATTAAAGAATTTTACGACTAAGTATTATGCTCCTAATCATGGTCCAATGATTCGTTATAGTCTGAGTCGGTTAACTTATGATTATAGTCGATGGTGTCAAGAACAACAAAACAAAACCTTAACTGTAGCATTATTTTACGCTTCTGCCTATGGAAGCACTACTAAACTGGCAGATGCGATCGCACAGGGATTATCAACACAGCAAGTAAATGTTCAATTAATAAATTGTGAAGTTGCCACCCCCGAAGAAATTACCACCGCAGTTCAAACCGCCGATGGCTTAATGATTGGTTCTCCCACTTTAGGAGGTCATGCTCCAGTACAAATACAAACAGCATTAGGAATTATCATCAATACAGCAACCAAAAATAAATTAGTAGGGGTATTTGGTTCTTATGGTTGGAGTGGTGAAGCAGTGGATATAATTGAAGGGAAACTGCGAGATGCTAACTATCGCTTTGGTTGTGAAACTCTCAGAGTGTGTTTTACTCCCAATAAAGAAGATTTAGCCAAAGCAGAAAAACTCGGCTCAGATTTTGCTCAAACTTTGCAAAAAGCGAAGAAAAATCGCCCTCTTACCTTAGAATCCAGTAGTAATCTCAGTTCTGCCCGTAACGAACAAGCAGTTAATCGTATTATCGGCTCTCTATGTGTTGTTACTTTTAGGCAAGGAGAAACAAACTGGGGGATTCTCACGAGTAACATTTCTCAAGCCAGTTTTACCCCTCCCGGTATTATGCTTTCCATCAGTCAAGAACAAAAAGGAGAGTTATTCCAAGAAATTGGTAAATCTTTTGTGGTTAATATCCTCAAAGAGGGGCGTAATGTTCGTCGTTATTTTGATCCCCGTTTTGCTATTTCTAGGGACTCATTTCCTGAACTTGAAACTCAAACTGCTAATAACGATTGTCTAATTTTAACGGCGGCTTTAGCTCATTTGGAATGTACCGTAGAACGGGCGATCGCACTAGATGGAAAATGGTTAATTTACGCTAGAGTTAATCAAGGAGAATTACTAGAAACGACAGGCTATACAGCAATCAGTCATCCTAAATAATCACCTTATTTTGATACAAATAGGAGTTAGGTGAAGACATAAAATTAATATTTGAGAAATCCGCTACACGATTAAAAAACCGACATTACTATTACGGTAAAGTTGAATAGCAGTCGGTTAAATGTTTGTTGTCGTTCAATCTTTCGGAAACCTTTAGGGGAACAACCTATCCGTCTCTGTAAGATTTCTTTATATCCATTTTAACAGATTGTAAATATATTGTAAAATTTTTTACCTATTTTATTTTTTTTAAGGGTTGAACAATTTTCGACTTTTTTGACACTCCTCCTCCCTCTCTCACAAGGGCAGGTTTTTAAGGTTAGGTGAGGAAGAGACAAGGAAGGAAGTCCACTAACTAGTACGAGTCTTCTTTGCACATTTAGATAATTACAAATCAAAGAAAATCCATGATAGAATAAAGCACATAGCTAGGGGTGTCTAAATTACTAGGCTGAGAAAAACCCTTAGAACCTGAGACTGGGTAATACCAGCGTAGGAAAGCTGTTTATAGAGGACAAAATATGCGTACAGAATGGATTGCGAAACGTCGTGGACAAAAGAACGTGTCTCAAATGCACTATGCTCGTCAAGGTGTTATTACTGAAGAAATGCACTATGTAGCGACAAGAGAAAACTTACCCGTTGAGTTAATTCGGGAAGAAGTGGCAAGAGGCAGAATGATTATTCCTGCTAATATCAATCATGTTAATCTTGAGCCGATGTGCATTGGGATTGCCTCTAAGTGTAAAGTAAATGCGAATATTGGTGCTTCTCCTAATTCGTCTAATATCGATGAAGAAGTCGCTAAATTAAACTTAGCTGTCAAATACGGTGCTGATACTGTCATGGATTTGTCCACTGGTGGCGGTAATTTAGACGAAATTCGCACAGCTATTATTAATGCTTCCCCCGTACCCATTGGTACAGTACCTATTTACCAAGCCTTAGAAAGCGTACACGGCAGAATCGAAAATCTTACCGCCGATGACTTTTTACACATCATCGAAAAACACGCTCAACAAGGGGTGGACTATATGACTATTCACGCAGGTATTTTAATTGAATACTTGCCTTTAGTGCGTAATCGTATCACTGGTATTGTCTCTCGTGGCGGTGGTATTATTGCCCGTTGGATGTTGCATCATCATAAGCAAAATCCCCTTTATACCCATTTTGATGATATTATCGAAATTTTTAAGAAATACGATGTTTCTTTCAGTTTAGGTGATTCTTTACGCCCCGGTTGTACCCATGATGCTTCTGATGAGGCTCAATTATCGGAGTTAAAAACTTTAGGACAATTAACTCGCAGAGCATGGGAACATGATGTACAAGTAATGGTAGAAGGTCCTGGTCATGTGCCGATGGATCAAATCGAGTTTAATGTGAAAAAACAAATGGAAGAATGCTCCGAAGCTCCTTTCTATGTTTTAGGACCTCTAGTTACTGACATTGCTCCGGGTTATGATCATATCACAAGTGCGATCGGAGCTGCGATGGCAGGTTGGTATGGTACTGCTATGTTGTGCTATGTTACTCCCAAAGAACATTTAGGCTTACCTAATGCCGAAGATGTGCGTAATGGTTTAATTGCTTATAAAATTGCGGCTCATGCGGCGGATATTGCCCGTCATCGTCCAGGGGCACGCGATCGAGATGATGAGTTATCCCATGCTCGTTATAACTTCGACTGGAATCGTCAATTTGAGTTATCTTTAGATCCAGACAGGGCGAGAGAATACCACGATGAGACATTACCTGCGGACATTTATAAAGAAGCAGAGTTTTGTTCTATGTGTGGTCCTAAATTCTGTCCAATGCAAACTAAAGTCGATGCGGATGCTTTAACGGAGTTAGAAAAATTCTTGGCGAAAGAGGCTAGTAATAAGCAACCTGTGGCATAGTTTCATTCTTGAATATCATGGTGGGCATTGCCCACTTCTACAAATAATCATTTCTTAGTACATAAAGCCTAATATATAATGAGGAAACCAAAAAGTCTGCCATCACCTCAGTTCGATATAAGAATTGTTGATTTAGGTAGGTTTGCCTTAAACTCAGATTTTATTCTTTGTTTACATTTCTTAAAATATCCCTTATGATTAGATTTGAGTTAAAATCAATTATTCAATAAAAATCATAATAAGCATATATACTTATGAAACCCGAGTTAAAAATCACTAACTATAACTTAGAACAGTTACAAAAAGCCTATCAAGCAGATCAGCAACTTAAATACATGAGTTTAGAGGCGGAATTGGAGTTACTCTTACAACAAATTAAAACAGCTAAAAAGTAAGGGTTGCCAACAGTTAACAATCCCTAGAAAAATATAGAAACAGAGGTAAAATCAAAAGAAAACACAAAGAAGAAAATTCAATTGTGTTTCTATAGTTTCAGGAGGTGAGTCATGAGATGGGATAACTAATAACTATTAACTACCTGCAAAATAGTCCAAATATCTACTAACCAGAGAAAAAAGGTAAAAAAGAACAGAAAAAGATACATCCAAGGTTGTGCCAAAGGGCGAATATCATTAGTATCAATCTCCGTCTTTTCCTCCACCTGTTTTACCATCTTCGCAAAACCTGCGATTCTCATGGGTAACAAATAAGCCCTATCTCTAGCCTTCGTTACAAAATAATATACTAACCCCCCTTGTCCAGTGGTACGCATTTTTAAGCCGTCAATTTCGGCCCAAGATAAATTCCAACCCCTATCCCATAACCATTTTACCCATTGAGGATAAGTCACCCTAATACTCTCATCATCGACAATTACTCTCTCACTCAACACCCCCACAAGTGCGATCGCACCTAGTATAATTAAAAGAGTGAGTAACCAGATGGGAAAATCAAGAGAAGTAGTTTTGAGCAGGAAAGGCAAAGGAATCGTCAGGGCAAAATAGAGATTAAGGAGAGTAATTTTAATTAAAGGGGATATGGGAAAAATAGATTGATTCATCATTATTGTGAAAAGTTCTTTTTTATTGCTTTTGTAATCGACTGATTCGTTTTTGGGCGAGGGTGAAACTACTATTAATGGCGATACATTTTTGATAACTATTCAAGGCTTCGGAGAATCTTTGCAATTTTTCTAAGGCTAATCCCCGATGATACCACGCTGGATAATGATTTGGTTGAATACCGATCACTCTTTCCCAACTGATAATCGCTTCTTGCCATTGTTGCAGACGAAATAAAGCATTGCCTCGATCGTACCATGATTCTATATCATTAACATTAAGTGCGATCGCTTGATCAAAACTTTGCACTGCTTCCGCCAAACGGTTTAAATAAGCTAAAGCACTACCTCGATTATGCCAAGCCGGAGCAAATTCAGGGTTGAGGGTGATAGCCTGATTCCATGACATTAACGCTTCTTCTAAATCTCCTACTTCCGCTTTTTCTAGGCCTAAATTAAATAAATATTCTACTAATTCGTAGGAAATAGAACCAGAAAAAATGGGGGGAGAATCTGACTCTATTTGATCTACAATTTTAGCAATAATTATCCCCGGTTCAACGGAATCCAAGTTTAATTGACGAGCAATTTCCGAAGCAAAATTTTCATCTGTTTGTAATAAAGAAAGAAATTCCCCCAGGGAAGTGATATTATTGACTACTTTTGTAAAATTATCTTTATTTTCATTAATATCTTGCTTATCCTCAAAATTAGATAGGTTATCATTAATTTCACTTTGAAAAGAATCGACAAAATTATCATTGTTAGTTTTATTTAATAACTCCTTGCCAATTTCATAGGCTAAATCTCCCACTCCCCTGAAAAAAGGTAAAGTCGCCGTTTTTTCCCCCAGAATAATCATTCTTGCGGCAACTTGAGTATAGGTATGAGAAGATTTAATTAATTGACTACGGTAGCGTTGTAACCAATCTAACCAAATTTCTACCGAAATTCGAGGCTCTAATTTTTCAAAAAACTGCTCAATGCGCGACTCTTGCCAACCTTTTGCCACCCCTTCCAATAATTGATAGAATAAAAACTCTAAATCAGCATCTTTTACCCGAGGATGATTGACAACAGAAATCCCGTTTTTGCCGTTAACCTCATCCTCATCAGAATCATAGGCTTGGATGGTTGTGGGAATTAATTTTAACCACTGCCCTATTTTTTTGATCATTGTTTTTCAAGTTTAAGACTTCCCTCAATTTAATATTTGATCATAGTTGATCATCTCAAAATAATCGATATTCTTTAGCAAATCATTTGTATTTTATATGAAAATATGTATAAACTAAATTAAAACTCAGGTAAATCCGACATTCTGGCAACAGACAACAGGGAATTGAGAACATTTTGACTAATTTCAAAGTTCAGCATCTATTTTACTTAGATACTTAAAAGGCTTTGAGATCTTTGAAGACTAAAATTATCAAAGGTTTTGATAGAATAAAAAAAATCACTCAATTATTTCCCTTAAACCTTTTCTCACTCATAAGCACATTAGTATGACTACAAGCAAAAACCTATTCAACCCAACCCTTCCGATTAATCAAATAGTTCAAGAAATAAACTGGCCTCTATTAGCCTCCATTGCTCTTCATGGTGTATTTTTCACCAGTGTTTTTCCTGAATTGGTTTCTCAAAACTCCCCCAATTCCAATAGTTTTAACAATACTCCTGTAATTGAACTAAATTACCTAGAACAAACTAGATTACCAAATCTTAACCCTTCTAATTCTTTTAACTGGGATAGTCTCAATCCCCTTCCTGAAATCAACAACTTTAATGGCTTAATCATTCCTTTACCCCCTTTAGAAAATAAGGGTTTCGACTTACCCCAACTCAATAATGATGTTATCTATAATGACTTTGCCTCTTTACCCCCACCACCTCCTGCGGGGATGACAAACTTTTTTGCACCTCCGATTCCTCAAACTTATGATGATCTTGATGTTTCTAATCTTTCCCCTGTTAACTTACCACCTCCACCACCCCTCAATCAAAACTCTTTAGCTAATTTGCCTCCTATTCCCGATGAAAAAATTAATGAGATTAGAGAAGGAAATAACGTCAATACCTCATCCCCTTTCAATTCAAATATGCCCATTAATCAAATCTTAGATCAAGAAAGACAAGCTGAAATCAGAAGACAACTATTTGCTAACACCCCCATTGAAATGACTGTTAATCCTAGGGATGTAATCAATAATCGAGATAATAAAATTGATCTGAGAAATGATCCTTCTAGTATTGTAGATCAGGAAAATCCATTACCCACCAATTTAAGAACTCAATTTGATAATTTAACAGAAAAACTGGTAAAAAATCCCGAAAACACTAGTGATGAAGAAGCGAGAAAAAACTATGTAGCTTGGGCGCAAAAAGTAGAAAATGTTGCACCGAGAGAAATTTCTTTAGCAGGTGTATATCCCAAAGATGCTTGTGTCAAAAAATTAGAAGGTATAACTACTTATGGAATTATGGTCGATTCTATGGGTAATGTTATTAATAGTCAATTAATAAAAAGTGCTGGTTATAGCTTATTTAATGAACAAGCATTGAGACAAATTAACGCCCGACAGTTTGAAAATACTGGCAATGGAAATGTCCCCTATCATGTTTATGTAAATTTTGAGTATGACAGTAAGATTTGTCCTTCTGTGTCTTTGTCAAATCTAGGCAATACTCCTTCTTCAACTCCGACAAATCCCATCCCACCAACAAATAATTCAACAGCCATCACACCTGCACAACCTTCAACTTCTAATCTTAACCGCAAAAAAACCACTGAAAATGAACCTAAAATATCTAATCCTACCATTGACAAGAATCCTGAAAACAATCCTGCCACTAACAACAATTCTGAAAATACCTCTTCTCCTCCATCTACCTCACAACCAATAAGGGTAAATAACTTACCTACATCTAACAATAATGCGGATGCTTTGAAAATTCCAGATGAGACGAGAAAAAAATCTACCAATCCCCCTCCACTGCCACCGATTATTGAGTCTCCTCCAAAACAAGAAACTGAGAAAAAAACACTTTCTCCCAGAGAAATTATTAACTCCCCCATTAATTCTTCTGCTTCTTCTGAGAAAAACTTGGGAGTGAACAAAAGTTCAGATAATGAGATTATAATGGACAGTGAGAATCAAGAATCTCCTCCAAAAGTTGATGAGGTTAACTAGAGAAAAAAAGACTCTTTTTAGTTTAAATCGATGGAATAATAGTTTCTAAAATCATTAAAATCGAAATATATAAAATTAATTAAATATGAGTTTTTTAACCATTTATTATCACTAAATTATGAATAATAATCTTGACACTAATTCTAGTAGTGAACAACGGCAATTGAGAAGAATTCTTGCCGTTTGTCGGGTTTTGGATTTAGATCGAAAATTTTTAGGATTCACTCTTGATTTAAACCGTTCAGGTATTAAAATCATTGTTGATAAGAATTTTCCCTCTGGAGATGAATTTCAAGTTATTTTAAATCCTGCGAAGGAGGATGAGGAAATTAGTCCTGATATTTTAATAACGGTAAAACAGAAATGGCGATCTTCTACTAATGAGGAATTTGATCAAATAGGGGGGGTAATTATTGAAGTTGATTCTGCTGAGTATATTGAGGAGTTAATCGATTACTGCGATCGCCGCGCCAAAGAAAGATACCAATTCGATTAGTCTTTTATTCCCCCCTACTCTGTACAATTCCTAATTCCTAATTCCTAATTAAACTAAGTCTGCTTGGTAAATAATCACTGCTAAGAGGGCAGAAAATAGAGTAATTCCAGTTGCGACAAGGGGATGTTGCCCTTGACTAACGGCATAGGATGTAATAATTCCAGCACCGATCGCAGCAGTTAAACCAGCAGTTACTAGATCTTTTCCTTGACTATCTCTCATTATTTTATTCTTATCTATTGATAACTATTTTTTATTTATTCAGTCAAAGTTAACACCTTTTTTTTGAGAGAATCATTTTTTGTAAACAAGATTAATAATTATCTATATTTCTTAATAAATATGAATCTGAATCTTCTCTTATCACCTGACACCTTTTTCAAAAAATAATTTATCATAGTCAAAGTAAGAGAGCCTTAACTGTTCATATTTTTTTTCATTTCATCCAATTCCATAGACACTTCCCAATCTCTAAATTTTCGTTCTAAATCATCATTAATATTATTAAAATTAGAATAAGGACTATTGGATGAAGTTTGAGAATAGTAGTTAGTTTGAGATTGCGTTTTCTCTAATTCTTGAATTTTGAGGTTTATTTCTCTCTCTTTTTCTTCTATGTTAATCATTTTTTGTTTACTATTTGCTATCTGAGATTTGACTGTTTCCATTTCCTGCCAAGCAAAATTTCCCTGAGATAACAATAAAGTTTTTCTTTGCTCTGCTTCTGTTAGTAAATCTATCCTATTGGCTTTTTTCGCTTTTTCTATCCTTTCACACCATAATTTAATGTCCTGAACTAATCTTAATATATCAGTTTCTAATTTTTTTTGTCTTGTTTCTAATTGGTTAATTAGTCTTAAAGTATCCTGCTTTTCTTGTTTAACTTCCTGTGCCAGAATTGCTAAGTTTAACTGAGGGTTACTTTGTAAAAACTCATCTAATTTTGATTCCAAAAAAGTAGTAAAATTTTCAAAAATACTCATAATTTATATAAAAAAATAAATTTAAAACTCAATAATAAATTAAATAATTTTTATCAATTCTAAAAGTTTTCTCCTACTCGTAAATAAACCGATCGATTTTGTTTACTAACAACTGCCTGTTTATCGTTGATAGCCATTAAAACCCATCCAGTGGTACCAATTTCACCACCTAGCAAAACTCTTTCTGTCAGATTATTAACTTTAAATAAAGCCATACTTTTACCATCAGATAATTGTACAAGTCCTACTAAAGTGTAATCTCCTTCTGTTGCTTCGACAATATTTTCTGAGTTAGAGTTGGGAGAATTTATGGCTACTTCGGTGGATGTTTGCCATTGATTATTTTCGGATAAAGTATTAATAACTGGCACTTTATTTACTTTAGGAATAACAGAAGGTGTAGCATTTGCCTTTGAGTTACTGGCAATGGAAGTTGAGGAAGTTTGAGGATTGGGTTTGAGATTATTGGGGGTAGGAGTGGATGAATTAAAAGTTGGTTGCGGTGGTTGAGGAATCAGAAGAGGTTGTAAGTCAGGAGGGGGTAAAGGAATATTGCTTACGGTTGTTTGATTGTTAGGTAATGGGGGAATTTCTAAGGAGGTAGAGGAAGGGGTAATGGTAGGTAATAGTTGAGAGTCAATATTTTCTTGATTCTTAATCTCCTCATTGTGATTAGGATTAGGATTATTATTTATATTTTCGCTATTATTGGTTTCTGTGAGTTTGTTTTGTGTTGTCTGTTGATTCTTACTTATATTAACTGAGGGAGGGGAATTTGTTGTTCTTTGTTGATTTTTAAACCATAGTCCTCCCATAAAAATTAAATATAAACTAGCGATAATAAAAAGAAGTTTATCGAGATTATTTTTCCATCCTATTTTTGTTTTTAATTTATCCATTGCTTTCAAAATACCTCGTTATAACCAAAATTTATGTTTCTAGTTTAGTTTAAAATTTCGTTTTCATTCATTAATTCTTCTTTATCTTTACTGTGCTTTCCTATGACAAAACTACGTCAATTTATCCCCATCTTATTTGTTATCATTCTACTTTCTGTATCCATAGTTGCGATCGCATCTGAGTTAAAAAAGTACAGTATTAATAGTATTGGGGAATATTTACAAAACATTTCTCAACAGAGAAAAATATTAGCTTTAATGATTACGGCATTAGGCTATGGCTTGATGACTGGCTATGACATTTTAGGATTTATTCACGTCAAACAACAACTATCTATTCTCAAAATTGCTTTTACCGCCTTTGTTAGTTATGCGGTAGGAAATACAGTCGGTTTCACTGCTTTTTCAGGCACAGCTATTCGTTATCGTTATTACGGTTTATGGGGAGTCAGTAAAATCAAAATTGCGGAATTAATCGTGTTTACTCATTTGACATTTTGGCTAGGATTACTGAGTATTAGCGGTATTGTCTCTATTTTAGACCCTTTAACTCTCCCTACCGTTATCAAACTACCATTTTCTTCTATTCATCCCCTAGGATTTATTTTTTTATCCCTAGTTATTATTTATTTTATTGTCAGTGTTACTATCAAACATTCTGTTACGATGGCAGGAGAGGAAATAACATTTCCAAAACCAATGATTTCTCTGGGTACTATTATCGTTGCGGGGTTAGATTGGGGACTAGCGGCATTAGTGCTTTATCTCTTATTACCTGCTAACATTTCCATGTCTTATGTCGGCTTTTTCGGCATTTATATAGTTGCTTTAACTGCCGGTTTAATTAGCACTGTACCGGGAGGATTAGGTGTTTTTGAAACAGTTATGTTATACTTAAGACCAGAATCCGTTGCTGCACCGCAAATGTTGGGCAGTTTAATCGCTTATCGCTTAGTTTACTATATTTTACCTTTAATTATTGCGGTCATATTCATTGTACTAGAGACATTTCTCAAAAATAGAAAACATTAGAAATAATAATATATTTGATCATATTTTTAGGAAAGATTAAGATTGACTAAGATTATGTAACAATTAGCCTAATCTTGAGGAAAACTTACAGGCATTAAACGACTATGAAAATTTTATTTGTGGCGGCGGAAGCCTCTCCTATTGCTAAAGTAGGTGGTATGGGGGATGTGGTGGGTTCGTTGCCCAAGATACTGAAAAAGCAAGGGCATGATGTGCGGATCTTTCTGCCTTATTATGGTTTTTTACCTGATAAGTTAGACATTCCTAATGATTCCATTTGGCGAAGTGAAGCCATGGGACAACAATTTGCTGTGTATGAGACTTTGTTACCTGATAGCGATATTACTTTATATCTTTTAGGACATCAAACCTTTTCTCGTCGTAATATTTATGGTGATCATGACGAATATTGGCGTTTTACCTTCTTTTCTAATGGTGCAGCCGAATTTGCTTGGAATTATTGGAAACCTGATATTGTTCATTGTCACGATTGGCATACTGCAATGATTCCTGTGTGGATGCAAGAAACTCCTGACATTAGTACGGTTTTCACTATCCATAATTTGGCTTATCGAGGTCCGGGGAGAAACGTATTGCAACAAATTACTCGCTGTCCAGATTATATGCAAGGGGAAAATGCGATCGCAGCGGGGATACATTCTGCGGATATAGTCAATACGGTTTCTCCTACTTATGCTCGTCAAATTCAAACTCCTGAATATGGAGAAGGTTTACACGATTTATTGTCATGGATTAATGATAAACTGATCGGTATTGTTAATGGTATTGATGTTGAGAGTTACGATCCAGATACAGATAGATTTATTTGCCAAAATTTTACCGTTAAAACTCTGGATCAACGTTTTCGCAATAAAGTTAGACTACAGGAAGAATCGGGGTTAGAGATTAATCGTAATAAATTCTTAGTGGGTATGGTAAGCCGTTTAGTAGCACAAAAGGGCATTGATTTAGTCTTACAGATTATGGATCGCTTTTTGGCTTATACCGACGCTCAATTAATTATACTCGGAACGGGAGATCGCCACTATGAATCTCAATTATGGGATATATCGAACCGTCATCGGGGACGTATTTCCGTGCAGTTAGTTCATAATGAAGCCCTTTCAAGACGCTTATACAGTGGGGTAGATGCGTTTTTAATGCCTTCTCGTTTTGAACCCTGTGGCTTAAGCCAACTGTTGGCAATGCGTTACGGTGCGATTCCCATTGTGCGCAAAACGGGGGGATTACTCGATACGGTATCCTTTTTTGATCCCCATAATGAACAGGGTACGGGCTATTGTTTTGATCAGTATGATGCTTTAGATTTATACACTACCATGATTCGTGTTTATGAGGCTTATCGCTTTAAAAAAGACTGGCAGAAATTGCAGATTAGGGCAATGAAACAGGATTTTAGTTGGGATAAATCCGCTCAAAAATACATCGAAATGTACCAAAAAATTATACCTTTTCGGGAAACTGTTAAGGAAGAAAAACCAGAAGATGCGATCGCTTCTTTAGAAGATACGGAGAAAGTAACCAAGTTATAAATATATATATTAATGGGTTGAACAATGTTCAACCCTAAAAAAAATCCATTATCTAACGGCGACGTCCACGACTGCCAAAACCACTACTTCTACGAGTAGGGGTTGTGCGTCTATAACTACTTGATTTGTTACTCCCAAAACTGTTGTTACTGGGTTGTTTATATTTACTGGAGTTACCACTGTTTTTGAGATCACTTGAACCAAATCCAGAACCTGTGGCTTTATTACTGTTAGTATTTACCTTGTTAATAGTATTCCCAGAACTGTTTTTAATAGTACCAGTAGTGCGGAAAGATTGACGATTTTTCTCCACAGTAGGCGCGGAATTATAATTACTACGATAGCTTTGTACTGCTTGATTATAGGTGCTTCCTGAGCCACCAAAGCCCGACAAATTGCCACCAGAGTAAACGGGAGGAACGTAGTATCTAGGAGAGAATAAAAGATTACCAACTGCTTGTCCTGCCAATGCGCCAGCAAAAGGAGTCCAAAAACTAGACTGTTGACGCACAATCACGGTTTCTTGTCTGCCTGTATCAGGATTGGTGACGGTTTGAGTTTCGTTGTGTACATATTCAATGCGGAAATCCTCTGTGAGGTGCATTACTGCTTCATTGCCGTTAATCTCAGCGTAGGTGGTTTGTCCTTGCTCAATTTCTTCATCGGTTAACCTTGCCATTTGTAGGTTTGTTGTCCGAAAAATGGGGCTACTACCGGGGGGAGTATTGAGCAACATTAAGGAGTATTCCCCGTCAATGTCGTTAAAAGTGGCTTGTTGTACGGGATATTTGCCACTAGCAATATTGTTTTTGGGGATATTGGTATTGTTAGTAAAGTTAGTGGGATTGTTAACGGCTTGGGTATTAGATGAACTACAAGCAACGGTGTTAAAACAAAGGAATATAGTTAAAAATATGGCAAAAATTCGCTTAAACATTGTTTTTGATAATCTTAATGTTTTTTTTGATAATTTGGTTAGGTGTAAAAATTAGGTTAGCTGAGATTGAGTGAGAGTAGAATGTACAAGGACTTTTTTCTATTAGTTAAAACGTTATAAACCAAAATCCCCCCATCCCCCTCTCTCCCTATCTCCCCCTCTTTTTTCTTTCTCGAAAATGAAACAGCCCTGATCATTAGAGGGGTATGAGTTCGGCAAAATTGATTAAGATTTGCTCTGAGGTTAGTTTTTCCCCTAGTCTAGCAGGAGAAAAATGGATTGCGATCGCCCTATATTTTTGTTTATAATGTAAGCTAATCAAGGCTTTGAGTCCATCTTGTAAACTATCTCTTTGGGCTAAATCCGTTTCAATTTCTGGCACTTCCCCTTCAAAGGCTACTGTGATCATAACAATAATATTATCCGTAACAGGGAGGGATAACCCCTCATCTTCTCCCGAATCTTCTAAATCGGGTTGACTGAGATAGCGTTGGGCAGAATCGGTAAATAATTCTGTCACATAGTCTCCTGCGTCTCCTTCATTCCAAAACACATCCCCTTCATTAGAGGCACTTTGCCAATAAAATTCATACTGCAATAAACTTTCGCAGATATTAACTAAGCATTCTCCCATAGTATCCATATCCCCGTCAGCATCTACTGCTATTCGGGCGTTTTGATTCAACACTCCTAATAGGGGTGCGACTTCTTCCCCTTCTAGGTGGATAAATACACGAGAGACGACATAACGGTTTTTGCCGATAAATTGATTGATGCGATCGCCGATGCTCATAGTTGAGTAATGAGTAATGAATAATGACTAGGGAGAGGAAAAGAAATCTTCCATACACCTGACACCTGAAACCTGACACCTATTCATTGTACATTCTCAATTGTTAATTGCTTTTATTTTCTGACTAATAAAACAGGACAATTTGCATTTACTCGTACATAGTCGGATAAAGAAGTTCCTAATAAACGGTCTAAATCAACTAAACTTTTGGCAATAGAAGGACGGCGATCGGGCGATCCTAATAATAATAAATCAATGTTTTTGTCATCCACTAATTTACAAATTTGTTGAGCTGGTTTACCGCCTTTAACAATACATTTAGCAGCAACCCCCATTCTTTTTGCCTCCAGTAAGGCTGGTGCTAAAATCGGGTTTTCTTCCATTTCCTTGGTGGATAACTCTAAATCCGCATTCATGTCGGGATTGACTCTGACTAGATATAATTCTGCTTCTCGATAGTCTCTGAGTAAGTATAAAGCCATCTCTAAGGCATAGGTAGAAGATTTAGATTTGTCTAAAGCTAACATCACCCTTTTTATTTTTCTGACATAAATGTCGTCTTTCACCAGTAACATGGGGCGATCGCTCAACTGAAAAACATACTGACTAACAGAGTTTTCCAAGAAAGATTCTAAACGTTTTAAACCACGAGATCCCATTAAAATTAAATCAGCGTTGATTTCTATGGCTGTATTGCAAACTGTATCTTTTGGATCACCTTGTTTTAAGATGGTAGCAACTTTAGAGGGATCAAGGTTAACATTTTTCACGATGTCAGAAAGAATTTTACCTCCTTCTTCCCATTTTTCCGCCAAAGCATCCGCAGAAACTTGAGGAGGAATCACATGAAGAATATTAATTTCACTGTTTTGAAATGCCGGTATGTCTAATAAAACTTTGAGCATTTCTTGAGTGTGACCATTACCAGAATCGGCGTATAAAATCTTATTTAACATATTTCTACAGCTATATTTTAAAAAATTAAAGTCTTAATCTCTAAAATACAGTGATTAGGCAGGTCAAAATTTAACATTTTGTAAATAGACTTCTGGTAGGAAATGTTAATATAGGCTTCAGCCCTTATTTTAATAAAGATAGTTAGTGTCTTAAGATGCGATCGCTCCTTAAGCAAAACTTTTTCCCGGAATGAAACCTTATTGGTGCAGAAAAATAATAGAACATAATTACTGATATTGCATACAAGAAACAGTAAAATTATGAAAAGAAAAAAAAGTTCAATGAATTAGACTGGAATGACAACAATCAACACTGCTTTAATTTGGTTTCGCAATGATTTAAGGATTAATGATCATGCAATTTTAAATAATATTTGTGAACTGAAATTTGAGGGGATAATTCCTCTTTATTGTTTTGATGAAAGGCAATTTAAAACCACTTCTTTTGGTTTTGCAAAAACTGGTAAATTTAGGGCTAAATTTTTGTTAGAAAGTGTTGCTGATTTAAAAAAATCTTTACAGCAGTTAGGGTGTGATTTAATAATTAGAAAAGGACTTCCTGAAGTTATTATTCCTAAAATTGTTGAGGAATTTGCCGTCAGAGAGGTTTATTTTTCTTCAGAAGCAACAGCAGAAGAAATAAATGTTGAACAAAATTTAATTAGAGCATTAAAGGCATTAAATATTAAAATAGAATCTTATTGGCAATCAACTTTATATCATCCTGATGACTTGCCTTTTTCAGTGTCAGAAATGCCGGATTTATTTACTAATTTTCGTAAGCAGGTTGAAAAAAAAAGCGGGGTAGAGAAGTGTTTTGCCACTCCAAAAAATTTACCCCCTATTCCGAATATCACATTGGGAGATATTCCTTCTTTGTCGGATTTAGGATTAAAAGATTTTGAAGTCTGTCAGTTAGGGGTTTTACCTTTTAAGGGAGGGGAAAGGGAAGGGATTAAAAGATTAAATTATTATTTTTGGCAAAAGGATTGTCTTAAGAGTTATAAGGAAACTCGCAATGGGATGCTAGGAGGAGATTATTCTTCTAAGTTTTCTCCTTGGTTAGCTTTGGGTTGTCTGTCTCCTCGTCATATTTATCAGGAGGTGGGAAAGTATGAGAAAGAAAGAGTGAAAAATGATTCTACTTATTGGCTTATTTTTGAATTGTTATGGCGAGATTTCTTTCGTCTTACAGCCGTTAAATACGGTAATCGTCTTTTTTATGTTTCTGGTATCCAAAATATTACCATCCCGTGGCAAGAAAATTGGTCAATGTTTGAAACATGGTGCGAGGGACAAACAGGTTATCCTTTGATTGATGCCAATATGAGAGAGTTAAAGGAGACAGGTTTTATCTCAAATCGAGGGAGGCAAAATGTGGCTAGTTTTTTGACGAAAAATTTGGGTATTAATTGGCAAATGGGAGCAGAATGGTTTGAATCATTGTTAATCGATTATGATGTTTGTAGTAATTGGGGTAATTGGAATTATACGGCGGGGGTTGGTAATGATGCTCGAGGTTTCCGTTACTTTAATATTCCTAAGCAGTCTAAGGATTATGATTATCAAGGGGATTATCTTCGTCATTGGTTGCCTGAAATTGCTTCGATTCGGGGGGAGAAAATTCATGAACCTTGGAAATTATCTCCTACTGAACAGCAACAATTTAGAGTAAAATTAGGGGTGGACTATCCTGTACCAATGGTGGATTTTTTTCAGTCTGTCAAATATAACGAGAAAGTTTATTTAAGTGCGATCGCATGAGTACTGTTTTAATTGTAGAAGATGACCCCATTAATATGAAGGTTTTTAGTAAAATTCTAACCAAAAGGGGAGGATTTGAGGTCAAAGGCACGGAAAATGTAGATGAGGTGATAATGATGGCAAAGAAAGGAATACCAGATGTGATTTTGATGGATGTTTCTTTGGCTAATAGCTTTTATCAGGGAAAAGCCGTTGATGGAATCAAAATTACTCAACTTCTTAAACAGGATGACACTACGAAACACATACCCATTATTCTGGTGACAGCCCACGCAATGCAAGGAGATAAGGAGAATTTTTTAGCCGAAAGTGGTGCAGATAGTTATATTTCTAAACCAGTAGTTGATCATCAGGATTTTGTTGATAAAATTAGGGCAATCTTGCTGCTTAATAATTAATATTAGCTTATTGCGAAGGAAATTAAAAGAAGTTTAGACGCTCATAGAAACAATCACAAAAGGTTGGACAATTAAAGTGTTAAACTTGGTATTAGGTTTTTTATTCCATTGACTCAATTCTTCTGAGGACGGTTTTTTGATTAACTGCTCACTAATCCAATTTTGTACTAAAGAACTATTATCAGACGCGATCGCACATCCTACTTCAATTAAATCTAACTGAGGATGTACAATAATCACGGCATCTCTTTGGGCATGGGGGATTAAATCTTGCCACTCAATTTCGGCTAACTGTTCGGTAAATTGTGCTTTTAAATCTGACATGAATGAATAATTACTATCACTTTCACTTATTGTAACAGTCATCGATAATAAAAGAAAGAATAAACAAATCATTATGGTGAATAATCAACAATTTTTAACTCCTGAAGAATCCTTTGCAGTAGAAGCAAGTTTGCTAACTTCCGAAGAAAAATTTTTAACTCGTTTAACGATTTCTTCTCTCAGACTATTACAATTAATTGCCCAAGATTTAGATGTATCCATCGATTCTTTAACCAGTGAACAAATTATCACTTGGATGGAAAAAGAAAGTCAAGTCAGACAAAAAGAAGGAGAAGATAAAAGTATTTTAAAATGGTAAATATCGGCTCTGTTACTGTGAATATGTAAGTTATTGGTTGTGAGATATTGTAGATTTTTTTGATATTAATTTATAATAACTACTGTAAAAGAGCCTAAATATCATTTAAAATTAAAAAGTAAAATGCTAAAATTAAACATACTAAGATCTATATTTTTTACTTCTATTTTAACCCTAAGTTTTTCCGTATATTCAGCTATTAGTTATCCCTTAATTCCTACGGATAATATCCCCAAAAATTTAATCGATGATAAATTATTTAGAGAAGATAAACAAAAATTAATTCAAGGAATAAATCACAGTTTAAGTTACTTAGAAACAGCAAAAGCAAGGGAAGTTTATGGCAATTATCCTCTCTCAGAATTTTCCCGTGAAAGAGTAATTGCTTCTCTCAAACGTTTTCGACAATTATTAATTAACTCCAAAACCCCTCAACAATTACAAGCATCCGTAGAAAGAGAGTTTATCTTTTACAAGTCTGTCGGCAATGACAATGAGGGTAATGTGCATTTTACTGGTTATTTTCAACCTCTTTACTCTGCTAGTCGGCAAAAAACCGATGTTTTTCGTTATCCTCTCTACCGTAAACCTTTTAACTTCGATTCTTGGCAAAATCCCCATCCTTCCCGTGCGGATTTAGAAGGAAAAGACGGTTTAGGTAGTGATAGCACGATTAAAGGTTATGAATTAGTCTGGTTGAGCGATCGCCTCCAAGCCTATCTGGTACAAGTGCAGGGGTCTGCTCAATTACGTCTAACGGATGGTACAATCATGACCATAGGTTATGATGGGGCTACTGACTATCCATATACCAGTTTAGGGAAAGAGTTAATTAACGATGGCAAAATACCCGCAGATGAAATGAGTTTGCCTCGCTTAATGGCTTATCTGGAAAGCAATCCTGATGAGTTAGATATCTATCTCCCTCGCAATAATCGTTTTATCTTCTTCGCTGAAACCAACGGTAAACCTGCTATGGGTAGTTTAAACGTTCCTGTTACCGATGAAAGGTCGATCGCTACAGATAAAAGTTTAATGCCTCCGGGGGGATTAGCCCTAATTTACACTCGTATTCCCCAGATTAATCAAAACAAGGAGTTAGTTACTCCCATTACTGCCCGTTATGTGCTAGATCAAGATACAGGAAGTGCTATCAAAGGGGCGGGGAGAGTGGATATATATTTTGGTACAGGGGATATGGCAAAAAGTAAAGCAGGTTTGGTAGATTGGGAGGGGGAGTTGTATTATTTACTTTTAAAGTAGGTTGGGTTAAACAAAGTGCAACCCAACAAAATCTCAAGCTATAGGCTATCTTTTTTGTGTTGGGTTTTCGTTACCTCAACCCAACCTACTATATTTTAATTAAACACTTATTTTTTATGAATTATTTATATAATAAAATCTCTAAACTAAATGAATTTGCTCAAAGAATCCTGATTTTATTCTGCTGTTTTAATCTCTTATTTATTACTGGTTGTCAAAATATTAATAACTCCCAAATTTCTGATAATGGTGTGACTAAAATTACCTTTTGGCATGGCATTAATCCCCCTGAAAATAGAGATGTTTTTAATCAGTTATTAGCTGAATTTAATGACAATAATCCCGATATTCAAGTAGAGGCTTTATACGTTGGGCAACCTGATCAACAATTACCAAAAATTATAGGTGCGATCGCAGGTAATCAACCCCCTGATTTACTTTGGTATGTGCCTCAATTAACAGGTAAATTAGTGCAATTACAGGCGTTAAAACCTTTACAAGATTGGTGGAATAATACACCCATTAAAGAAGAAATTGATCCTGCGATGTTAGCAACTATGGAATTGAATGATAACTTATGGTCTGTACCTTTTGCAACTAACAATACAGCGATGTTTTACCGCCCTAGTCTATTTAAAGAGGCGGAGATAACAGAAATTCCGAAAACATGGGATGAGTTTCAAAAAGTAGCTGAAAAGTTAACTATTGATAGTAATAATGATGGTATTAATGAACAAAATGGGTTATTATTAGCAGTAGGAAAAGGAGAATTTACGGTTTTTGTTTGGTTGCCTTTTATTTTTAGTGCCAATGGTACAATTATTGCTAATAATCGTCCTAATGTTGTTAATGAAGGTACAGAAAAAGCCTTACAATTAGCACGAGAATTAATGAGTAAAAATGTAGCCATTTTATCAGCACCTGATCGAGGTTATGAGTTAGATAATTTTATTAATGGGAAAGTTGCCATGCAAATAACTGGACCTTGGACTTTAGCACAATTAAATCAAAGTGGTATCGATTATGATGTTTTTCCTTTACCAATTATAGATCAACCTGCTACAGTCTTGGGAGGAGAAAGTCTCTTTGTTTTTAAGACTAATCCTGAAAGAGAGGAAGCAAGTTTAAAATTTTTAGAGTTTATTTTGAGTGAAAAATTCCAAACTCAATGGGCGTTAAAAACTGGTTATTTACCTATTAATATTAAGGCTCAAAATAGTGTAGAATATCAGCAATTTGTTCAAGAAAACCCTGTCATTAATGTCTTTTTAGAACAGATGCAGTATGCTAAATCTCGTCCAATTATCCCTCAATATCCTAGTTTATCAGAAAATTTAGGAAGGGCGATCGAATCTGTTTTATTAGGTAAAAGTAGCCCTGAAAATGCTTTAAGAGAGGCTCAGAAAAGACTAGATTTAGAATAACAGATATTTCAAATGACTATGGCAATTAATGATGATTTGTGAGGATTCTCATGACTGATTCCCCACTGCTATAGTATATTGAAAAAAGCATTCCCGTGCATCGTTATACCTATCTGATTATTATTTTTGAACTGTGACTAATAAACAACAAACTTGGAGCGATCGCTTTGAAACTTCTTTAAATCCGATTATTGCGGAATTTAATGCTAGTATTGGCTTTGATATTGAATTAATCGAGTATGATCTCACTGGATCGATGGCTCATGCTAAAATGCTCGGTAAAACGGGGATTATTACCCCAGAAGAAGCAGAAACACTTATTAAAGGATTAAGCCAAATTCGTCAAGAATATAGAGATGGTAACTTTAACCCCGGCATTGATCAAGAAGATGTGCATTTTGCCGTAGAAAGAAGGTTAACAGAAATTGTCGGCGATGTCGGTAAGAAATTACACACGGGTCGATCGCGCAATGACCAAGTAGGTACAGACATAAGACTTTATTTGCGGGATCAAATTCGTCAAATTCAAGAGTTATTAAGGGGTTGGCAAAAGGCATTATTAACCCACGCCGAAAACCACATTGAAACCCTCATCCCCGGTTATACCCATTTACAACGGGCGCAACCTATAAGTTTAGCCCATCATTTAATGGCTTATTGTCAGATGGCACAACGGGATTGGGAAAGATTAGGACAAATATACGATCGCACCAATATTTCCCCTCTCGGTTGTGGTGCATTGGCAGGTACAACTTTTTCTATTGATCGTCATTTTACAGCACAGGAACTAAATTTTGGTGATATTTACGAGAATAGCTTAGATGGAGTGAGCGATCGAGACTTTGCTATTGAATTTCTTTGTGCCTCTAGCTTAATTATGGTGCATCTTAGCCGTATCAGTGAAGAATTGATTTTGTGGGCATCTCAAGAATTTCGTTTTATTACTCTCAAAGACAACTGCTCCACAGGTTCAAGTATTATGCCTCAGAAGAAAAACCCCGATATTCCCGAATTAGTCAGAGGCAAAACAGGGCGAGTTTTTGGGCATTTACAGGCACTTTTAACCATCATGAAAGGTTTACCCCTTGCTTATAACAAAGATTTGCAGGAGGATAAAGAGGGTATTTTCGACACGGTGAAAACCGTTAAAGGTAGCTTAACCGCTATGACTATCTTAATGTCAGAAGGGTTAGAATTTCGCACCCAACGCCTCGCCCAAGCCGTTGACGAGGATTTCTCTAACGCCACCGATGTTGCTGATTATTTAGCAAGTAAAGGTGTACCTTTCCGTGAGGCGTATAATTTAGTGGGCAACGTTGTTAGAACCAGTTTAGCAGTGAATAAGTTACTCAAGGATTTAACCCTCGAAGAATGGCAACAATTACACCCTGCTTTTGAATCCGATATTTACGAGACAATCAAACCTAAACAGGTAGTTTCTGCCCGTAATAGCTATGGTGGCACGGGTTTTGAACAAATAAGAAGTGCGATCGCAAATTTAAAAGGGAAAATGGAGAATTAAGAAAGAAGTTATCAGGTGTCAGGTTTGATTTTATTTCTCCCCACTCCGTAAGGATTGAATATATTCAACCCCTACATTACTTTTCAGAAATTAAAACTTATAGTTAAAAGCTGAAAGCGTTACTATGATTCAGTTTCTGAGGTTATTTGCGAGGCAAGTATTACCCCAAATCCGCCCTTCCCTTTTCCCTTTTCCCTGCCTCATCAGAGGCTCATTACTCAGATTGTTGACTGCGTCAAAATTCTAGTAAACTTTAAAGGTTAGGGTGTATTGATTTCCTACAGCTAACTGAACATGAATTTAAAACAAAGTTTAATTGAATTGCCTTCGGATTTGAATGCAAACAAAATTCCTCACCATGTAGCCGTGATAATGGATGGTAATGGGCGTTGGGCAAAACGTCGAGGTTTTCCTCGTATTGTAGGGCATCAAAAAGGGGTTGACACCCTCAAAAATTTATTGCGTTGTTGTGATGATTGGGGTATCAAGATTTTAACCGCTTATGCTTTTTCCACAGAAAATTGGGGAAGACCCATAAATGAGGTAGAATTTTTAATGACCCTATTTGAGAGAGTATTGCGCAAAGAGTTAGCGGAGATGATGGCAAAAAACGTGAAAATTCGCTTCATTGGTGATTTAACCGCTTTATCCCCTTCTCTCCAAGAGGAGATCTTTTATTCTATGAAAGAAACTAAATATAATCAAGGTATTCAGTTTAATATAGCTACTAATTATGGTAGTCGTCAGGAAATTCTCCACGCTTGTAGAGCGATCGCATCTTCGGTAAAAGAGGGTAAAATAGACATCAATGATATAGATGAGGAATTATTTGAAAATCATCTTTATACTAAAAGTTTAGAATCTCCTGATTTGTTAATTCGCACCAGTGGTGAAATGCGTTTAAGTAACTTTTTATTATGGCAAATGGCTTATGGTGAAATTTATGTTACAGATACATTATGGCCTGATTTTAACCGAGAAGAGTTCCATCAGGCTTTATTAAATTATCAAAATAGAGATAGACGTTTTGGCAAGGTTAGTAATGAGTGATATTGACACTCCGGATCCTTTTTTAACTAATAATTTATCTAATAATTTTTATGTCTGTTTCAGAATATTCTCAAGACGAGAAGTCTTTTTTATTTAATTTGCGTAAAAGCAGTTTAATCGGCAATTTAGTCGGATTTTTATCTTCGTGGCGATCGAGCAGTTATCTTCTCAGTTATAGTGATGTTATTGCGACTATTTTAGTCTGTTTAGTAATTATCAGTGCTCCTTTTACCAGTAATACTTTAGTGGGAGTGATTCTCTTGGCAGGAGGAGGATTTTGGGGATTATTAACGATTTCTGAAATCAAAAAAAATCAGATTACTGCCATTCATCTCTGGATTTTTGCCTATTGGTTAATATCGGTGGTAGCAACAGCTTTTTCTCCCCTTAAGGTTGCCGCTTTTGCAGGATTGGTTAAATTTACCCTTTATTTGCTTCTCTTTGCTTTGGCTAGTAAAATTTTTGACAGGGAAAAGTTTCGTTCTTTTATTTTAACGATATATTTATTAGTATCTTTGATTGTTAGTGCCTATGGTATCAGACAAAGATTTATCGGTGTAAAACCTTTAGCTACATGGACTGATCCCACTTCTGCTTTAGCCGATACCACTAGAGTTTATAGCTTTTTAGGGAATCCCAATCTTCTATCAGGTTATCTCATTCCTGCGGTGGCTTTTTCGGTGGTGGCTTTAATTGTCTGGAAAACTAAACCGCAAAAGATTTTGGCAGGATTTGCCTTAATCATTAATATTGCCTGTGTTTATTTTACTGGTAGTCGAGGAGGATGGTTGGCTTTAGTTGGCACTGGCATTGCTTTTCTCCTCGGTTTTAAGTTTTGGTGGAGTGAGTATTTATCCCCCTTTTGGCGCAAGTGGTTAATACCGGGTGCGATCGCATCTTTTTTAGGAATAATTGCCATAGGGATGATTTTTGTCGAACCCTTGAGATTGAGAGTTTTCAGCCTTTTTTCATGGCGGGGTGACAGCAGTAACAATTTCCGCATCAATGTTTGGATTTCCGCTTTACAAATGTTGCAGGATTATCCTTTAATAGGTATAGGACCGGGTAATCAAGTTTTTAATCAAATTTACCCCCTTTATATGCAGACGAAATTCACCGCTCTGAGTGCTTATTGCGTTTTCCTCGAAATTGCCCTAGAAACTGGTTTGATAGGCTTATTCATCTTTCTAGGTGGCATAGGGGCAACGTTTAAGAGGGGTATGGTATTAATCAAAAAAATGAAACCGAATCAAGATTTACAAGCAATGTGGGTTTTAGGTGCGATGGCATCTTTGGCAGGATTGGCAACACAAGGCTTATTTGATACAGTGTGGTATCGCCCTCAAATCAATACATTATGGTGGTTATGTGTAGCAGTGATAGCAGCAGTTTATTCAACAAAGGTGGCAGAAAGAGAGAATCATGTTAGCTAGTTTATCGAGTCAAATCGTCCCTATACTTATTATTGCTATTTATCTTGGTGTTTTAATCTTAATTGCTGAGATTCTCAACCGTTATCAACAAAGCGATAGCGAATTAACCCGTAAAATTGTTCATATCGGTACGGGGAATGTTATCCTCTTGGCATGGTGGTTGAATATTACTGCCGATGTGATTCTCTTAGCCGTTGTTACTGCTAGTGGAGTTGCGATCGCCTCTTACTATTTACCAATACTTCCGAGTGTTAATAGTGTTGGCAGACATAGCCTAGGCACGTTATTTTATGCCATCAGTATAGGTATTTTAACCGCCCTTTTTTGGCATGAAGGAGAAAAACAATTTACCGCCATTGGTATTCTAATTATGAGTTATGGAGATGGTATGGCGGCGTTGATTGGGCAAAGATGGGGCAAACATAAGTATCAATTTTGGGGTAATAAAAAGAGTTGGGAAGGCTCATTAACCATGACATTAGTTAGTATATTGGTAGTAATTATGACCCTTGGAATAATTGGTACAATACAAGGAAAATTATTGATTATTGCCTTGCTAATTGGAATATTTGCTACAATTTTAGAAACCTTTTCTCTGATCGGGATTGACAATTTAACTGTACCTGTTATCTGTGGAATCTTAGCCCATTATTTACAGAATATACACTAAAGGGAATAAACGGGGAACTATCTTGGCTACCTTGAGAAAAAGTCAGACTGAAAACAGTTTAGGCGGTTTCCAAGAAAGAATTTACCAATCTTCCTTATAATTTCCCCTTTGTGTTTTGGGGGGTTAGGGGGGATCATGCAGGTATATTTATTATTAGAAATCACCTTACCTTTGCGTCTTTGCGCATCGAGGCGAGAGAAAACTTAACATAATTATTAACTTTGAACCATGTTTAATATTGCCATCAAACAAGAAGAATATTTAACCTATATATTAAAAGACCTAGAAAGCGATTCCCGTTTAGAAATTGTACCCGAAAGGGGGGGAGTAGTTACAAATTGGACAATACAAGGTCAAAATATATTTTACCTAGATCAAGAAAGATTTAAAAATCCTAGTTTAAGTGTGAGGGGGGGGAATCCGATTTTATTTCCTATTTGTGGAAATTTACCCGATAATATCTTTTATTATGAGGATAGAGAGTATATTTTGAAACAACATGGTTTTGCAAGGGATTTACCTTGGAAAGTAATTGGACAATCTCAAGATAAATCAGCTAAAATCATTTTAAGTTTAAAAAGTAATCAAGAAACATTAGAAGTTTATCCCTTTGAATTCGAGTTAATTTTCAGTTATGAATTAGTAGGGAAAAAGCTGATTATTGAACAGTCTTATGAGAATAAATCAGGGAAAAAAATGCCGTTTTCTGCTGGTTTTCATCCTTATTTTTACTGTAGTGATAAGAGTAAACTAACTTTAAATATTCCTGCGAATGAGTATCATAATAAAACAGGGGATCTAACCTCTGCTTTTGATGGTAATTTGGATTATGATACCCCAGAAATTGACATCGCTTTTACTAAATTGCAAGGAAATAAAGCCTCTTTTACTGATGGAAAAAGAAACCTAAAAGTTACTATTAAATACGATGACTTTTTCTCAACTTTAGTATTTTGGACATTACAAGATAAAGAATATATTTGTCTTGAACCTTGGAGTTCGCCTCGTAATAGTATCAATACTAAAGAACAATTAAAATATTTGCAACCCCAAGAGATTTATCACACCAAGATAGAAATAGAAACAAACTAATTTGATTACATGGATAGAAAATACTATGACTACGGTGTTAAATCTTCGTCCAATTACGGCTTTAAATAGAGAAGAATTTTATCGACTTTGTCTCAATAATCCTGAATTACAATTAGAGAGAAATCCTCAAGGAGAATTGATTATTATGTCCCCTGTTGGTGGTGAAAGTGGTAAAAAAGAAGCTAAACTAATTATTGATATTGGTAATTGGAATGAGCAAAAAAAATTAGGAATTGTCTTTAGTTCATCGACTATTTTTAGT
>CAYPDC010000018.1:20396-46923 GCA_964409355.1 uncultured Cyanobacterium sp. | reverse complement strand
ATAAACATAAGTTTTTTATCAATTCTTTAACCTAACACCTAACACACTTCGGCTATGCTCAGTGCATCGCCTGATACCTGACACCTTTCATCACTTAAGATTTTATGTCGAACTCAGGTGGTTTCGTGCCTCAACCCAACCTACGGTTTATTCTCGATCTTCGATCGCAACGTAGGGTATTTTTTTTTCTCCCACATAAACTTGAGTAGGACGAAAAATGCGATTTACCGCTAACTGCTCTTTCCAATGGGCTAACCAACCTGCAACCCTAGAAATAGCAAACATGGGAGTAAATAGATCTGGCTTAATACCTAACTTGCGATATACTAATCCAGAATAAAAATCAACATTAGCATAAATGCCTTTATGACCAAGTTTATCGGTGACAACTTTTTCTACTTCTAAGGCAATATCATAATACTCATCATGTCCTGTTAGCTCAAATAATCTTTCCGCTAACTGTTGCAGTATTTTAGCACGAGGATCTTTTACTTTATATACCCTATGACCAAAGCCCATAATTTTCTTTTTATTTTTTATACAATCATCAATATAAGGGGATACATTTTCCAGAGAACCGATTTCCTCTAACATAGTCAATACTTCTTCATTCGCACCACCGTGTAAAGGACCTGCTAAAGTACCCACCGCCGATGCTACTACCGCATAAGGATCAGTTAAAGTCGAAGCAGTCACCATCGCCGAAAAAGTAGAAGCATTGATAGTATGTTCTGCGTGAAGCATCAAACAAACATCAAAAATTCTTGCCTCCAGAGGTTCAGGTTCTTTTTCCGTCAGCATATACAAGAAATTAGCGGCATAGTTGAGATGATCACTGGGTTTGACAGGATCATTCCCCACACGCATCTGAGCGAAAGCAGCTACCATAGTGGGAATTTTTGCCAACAAACGCACCACTGCATCTCTAATATACTCCTCATTAGCCAAAGCCCGACGAGAGTAAAATAAACCTAATGCCGCCGCTGAGGTTTGCAAAGCATCCATGGGATGACCACTTTCAGGAAAGCATTTCATCATATCTCTAATGTGATATTTGATGCGACGGTGACTGATAATTTCGTCTTGAAAGTGATTCAGTTCTTCTTTGTTGGGGAGTTTCCCCCAGATGAGTAGGTAAGCGGTTTCTAAAAAGGTGCTTTTCTGGGCTAGTTCTTCAATATTAATACCTCTATATTCCAATATGCCGTTTTTGCCATCTACAGAACTAATACTTGATTGTGCCACGGGGATTCCTTCTAATCCCGGCTGATATTGGCAAGAAGGGTTTGTCATGTTCATACCTCAAGAAAAATAAAATAAAAATTACAGTGAAACTAATAGATTTTGACAACGAGAAAAGTTTTTTGGGATACGAAATCACCTGAGTTCGGAGTTAGGAGTTAAAACTAACAGATTTTGTTTTAATCTAAAAGTATGAATTAATACCTTAGCAACTGATCCATTTAGGACTTGCTAATAAAAATAATTGGGCGTTGCCTAAAGGATTATCTAAGTCGGATAGTTCCAAACCAATAATACCAGCTTTTTTTAGGGTTAATTTATCTTCACTTTTTCCCCATACTAATAACTGTGCCCATTCACTCAAATCGGGTTCATGTCCTACTAAGGCGATGTTTTTTGCTGATTTGTAGGGGGATGTTTGTAACCAGTTTAACCATTCGAGAATGTTTCCTTCTGGTGTTAAGGCAGTGTGTTCGATTATATTATTACTTCTTTTTGCCTGTTGTAAAATAATAGCGGTTTCTTTTGCCCTAGTGTAAGGACTGGTGATGATAACCTCAAATTTGAGATCGAGGTTGGTTAATTTTTGGGCTATTTTTTGGGTTTTGGTAATACCTTTGCGAGTAAGTATTCTCTGGGAATCATTTTTTTCGATTAATCTTGATTCGGCGATCCCGTGACGAATTAAATATATTTTCATGTTTAATACAATATTTTTACTTTATCTTTGCAATACATCTGGTATTTATATATAATCGATCTCGATCGCACCCCCTTGTCTTCGAGCTAAAGCAGTAAATAAGGCGTTATCAGCAACATCGATTAAAACGGTAGGGGGTAAAGCCTGAGAAGGAATTCCTGTGGCAATACCAAAACAGAAACTCAAGTATTCATTAACATCGGAATAGTGATGAGGAATCTGTAATTCAGCTAAATTTTGATTGATTTTAACAGCAACAGTTTTTGCTCCTTCTCGATCCGTATTGGGTAATAATATCGCAAACTTACCCTCTGTGAAATTGCTAACTAAATCCCCAGGCCTTTTTACCGTTGCATTTAAAGTTTTACTGACTATATCAATACAATTATTAACTAATTCCCGTTCATGATTTTTTTGATAGGCTGTAAAATCAGTAATTTCAGCGAGAATTAGAGAGATGTTTGTTTCAGAAACATCTCCAAAAGATGAGCGTTGACGAGCGCCTCTTAACCATTCTTTCTCCAAAACTTTCAGAAAATAATCTTGATCAGGCAAAATACTTGACTCATTTTTCTTACTGATATTTGCTAACTCAAATTTAGCTTTTTCCAACGCTATTTTTAGTCTTTGATAATGGGGAATTAATTTTTGTAACTGATTAGTCTTTTCTTTGATTTCTTGTCTGAGACTATTTAATTCTATTTGACTAGCAATTTTTGTTAAAATTTCGGCAGAACTGTAAGGATAGCTGACATAATCAGAACCTCCAGCATTAAACATGGTTTCAGGTTCAAAATATTTATGATCCCGGTTAATAAAAATAACAGGAATATTATCTCCTATTTCTAATAATTTGATTTTTTTACAAATTAGATAAACGTCTTTATCTTTTAAACAGGCACTCAATAAGATTAAATCAGGATATTTACTGTTGATTAAGTCTAATAAATGATCTTCATTTTCTGTAATTGTAACTTTATAGTTTGCATTGTTTAATAGCCTTAAAAAAAATTGATTTTGTTCTTCTAAATCATCTAAAATAACAATTCTTTTTTTCATAATTATTTACCAGTATTTGACTAAAATATATTATTTTTTTATAATTTTAGGGAAGAAAAACCTCAAAACTTATTTAAACTTTATTTTTTCTATTCAAAAAAATTGACTATATTTATCATAGAATCAAATTTTATGAATAAACAATATTTGTAAATAAATTAAAAGAATTGAGAATTTAAAAACTCGAACTCAGGTTCATATTGCCTAAAAAGGGCGATTTCACGGATAATAAGGAAAACGAGAGTCTGAAACTATAGTTAAAATTATATGAGTAAAGGAACATTATTTGATAAAGTCTGGGATTTGCACACAGTAGGAACTTTGCCTTCAGGACAAACTCAGCTTTTTATCGGGTTACATTTAATACATGAAGTTACAAGTCCCCAAGCCTTTGCGATGTTAAGGGAACGTAATATTAAGGTTTTATATCCCGATCGCACCGTTGCTACTGTAGATCATATCGTACCCACAGAAAATCAAGCTCGTCCTTTTGCCGATACTTTAGCAGAAGAAATGATCCAAGCCTTAGAAAAAAATACTGCTGACAACGGCATTAGATTCTATAACACTAATTCAGGCAATCAAGGTATTGTCCATGTAATTGCCCCTGAACAGGGTTTAACTCAACCGGGGATGACGATCGCCTGTGGTGACTCTCACACTTCTACCCATGGAGCATTCGGTGCGATCGCCTTTGGTATTGGTACTTCTCAGGTGAGGGATGTTTTAGCTTCTCAAACCCTATCTTTAACTAAGTTAAAAGTGAGAAAAATTGAGGTAAACGGTGATTTAGCGCCCGGAGTTTATGCTAAAGACGTTATTCTTCACATTATCCGCACATTAGGGGTAAAAGGCGGTGTCGGTTATGCCTATGAATACATTGGTACTACCTTTGAGAAAATGAATATGGAAGAAAGGATGACGGTCTGTAATATGTCCATTGAAGGAGGCGCTCGTTGCGGTTATGTCAATCCCGATGAGGTGACGTATAATTACTTAAAAGATAAGGATTTTGCCCCAAAAGGAGAAAAATGGGATGAGGCGGTGAAATGGTGGAATAGTCTGCGCAGTGATGAAGATGCAGAATATGATGATGTGGTAATTTTCTCTGCCAGTGACATTGAGCCAACGGTTACATGGGGCATTACCCCTAGTCAAGGTATCGGCATTAGTGAAACCTTACCAACATTAGAACAACTGACAGAGGGCGATCGAGAAATTGCCTTACAAGCTTTTGAGTATATGCACTTAGAGCCGGGGCAACCCTTAAAAGGTACTCCCATAGACGTTTGTTTTGTCGGTAGCTGTACCAATGGCAGAATTAGTGATTTAAGAGAAGCCGCCAAATTCGCTCAAGGGCATCAAGTAGCACGAAACGTTAAAGCCTTTATTGTACCGGGTTCAGAACGAGTCAAACAACAAGCCGAAGCAGAAGGATTACACGAAATCTTTATCAATGCAGGTTTTGAATGGCGCGAACCAGGTTGCTCAATGTGTTTAGCGATGAATCCTGATAAGTTACAAGGAAGTCAAATAAGTGCATCTTCTTCTAACCGTAATTTTAAAGGTCGTCAGGGATCAGCGCAAGGGCGTACTCTGTTAATGAGTCCAGCGATGGTTGTAGCGGCGGCTATTCAGGGTAAAGTGGCCGATGTGAGGGAATTGTAGGGGTAACACTGTGGGGAGATGTCACGACTTTTGTAGATTGGGAAGTGCGATAGCGTAACCTAACACACTTAGTTTGCTAAGACATTACAAACAGAGATGCGGAATATCGGTTATGATTTATCATCTATAACTGACGTTACGCACTTATTGATGTGTTAAGTTTTAGTAGGTTTCAGGTTTCAGGTTTTTTTTTGAAGATTAAATATTTAATATCCCGAATTGAACATCATAAAATCGATTTAGATATATTTTTTATAAATTCTTGAACCTAATACCTGACACCTGACACCCGATACCTTTTTTTTATCAGATTTTCAGCTAGTACTTGACATTATTTGTTTATATTTGTCTATATTTTCGTTAAAGTTTTATCATACCTACTAATAAGCTAGAATAAAAGCCAAAAGAGTAGCGGTCAACTACTCTCTTATTATTTTCATATTCACTTAAGGACATTTTATCATGGCACAAACAATTGAGGTAAGTTTAATCGACATACTCAATAAGCTAGACAGCAAAATTGACAAATTTGATAACAAATTTGACTCATTAGAGGAAAAGTTAGAAGGCAAAATAGACGCTTTAGACGATAAACTCAACAGCAGAATTGACAAGTTAGATAACAAAATTGACACATTAGAGGAAAAGTTAGAAAACAAAATAGACAAGCTAGAGACTTCTCTAAATAATCGTCTTAATACTTTAACCATAGGTTTTTTAGGTATTTTTGGCGTTTTAACCGGTGGCTTGTTAACTTTTCTTGGGAAAATCGTATTTTTCCCTAACCCTTAAATAATTCTAAGTAGCTTATTGCGGCTACGTCTTTAATACATAGCTGGGTAACAAAAGAGTATGGTATGTCAAAAAAAATTCCCCTTTATTGGTTATTAGTCTTACAGTTCACAATCCAAGTTACTACTATTGTGGGAATAGTCGGTTATATCTCCTATCGTAGTGGACAAAAAACCGTGGCGATATTGGTTAATCAATTAATGGAGAAAATCAGCGATCGCACCCAACAACAGTTAAGTAGTTACTTTAATACCACCAGAGCCGTATCCCAATCAAATGCAATATTACTACAACAGGGGGTTTTTGATGGTTATGATTTAGAGGTAATGGAAAGGCATTATGTGCAACAGTTGAAGATTATGCCCAAATTAACCACAGTTGCGATCGCCAATGAAGATGGAGAATTTTTAAGTGTTGAGCGTCTCTTTAATGATAGTTTAATCATTCGCAAATTAGACACCGAACATCCCAATAATGAGTTTTATCGTTACCAAGCCGATACAGAAGGTAAAAATAAAACACTCCAAGAAACCAGAAATAATTATAACCCCCATAATGATCCCCCTGATAATCCTTGGTATCAAAGGGCAAAACAAAGTAAAGAAGGTATTTGGACTATTGCGGTGACATTATCACAAGGGGAAAAACAACCAATTTTACATTTAGTCAAGTTTTTACCTTTTTATGATCAAACGGGAAAATTTGATGGAGTTTTAGGTAGTAGTATTTATTTAACGCAATTAGGGGATTTTTTAAAGGAAATCAACAAAAATCATCAAGGGCAATTATTAGTTATCGATGAAAATGGCTTCTTAATAGCGACTTCTACGGGGGAAATGCCCTTTGATTCAACTCCTAAAGATAGTCTTAAAGAGAATGTTAACGTCAAAAATCGTCGTTTAAAATTTACTCAAAGTCAAAATCCCCTTACTCTTGCCATTGCTAATTTAATCACTGCAAAAGTCGATTTACAAAATCATCGACAAGAACCTCAACTATTACAACTGACTCATCAAAAGGAAAAATATTTTGTCAAAATTAACCCCTTGAAACAAGAATTAGATTTATTGATGGTGACAGTGATTCCTGAATCAGAATTTATGGGAGAAGTAAATAAAAATTTGCAAAATACTGCCAATTTAACGATTATTGCTTTAATTGTTGCTATTGCTGTTAGTTTATTTACTTCTAAACGCATAACTCGATCGCTCTCTATCTTAACCCAAGCTACCAACAAATTTTCCCAAAACCATCAAATACCCCCTAGTTTACCTAACTCTAACATTGAAGAAATTTCCCTCTTAACAACCTCCTTTCTTGAGATGATTGAAGCCATTAGAGAAAGTGATGAATTGAAAAATTCAAATCCTTATAGAGTATAAACAAATTGCTCCACTAACGCACCCGGCACTAAACAACCTCCCAATGATCGTGATTCATAGGTACTAACTTCTGGGTTAAATTCTCGGAAATCCGTTAAGGCGATTAAATTACTACCAAAAAAGGAATAAAGGGAATCATCAAAGCGTAAATCTTTGATAGTGGCTACTATTTCCCCGTTTTCTACCCAAAAGCATCCATAACGAGTCATTCCTGTAATTCTCCCAGAGGTGCGATCGCTCCAGTTGAGATAGTGTAAATTAGAAAGATATAAACCGGTATCAAGGGTTTTGAGAATCTCCCCCTCTTTTAGATTACCAGCCTCTACTTCGGGAGAGCGTAAAGTTTCGCCACTATTTGCCCCATTTGCCGTTAAATTATATTCTAAGGCTGTACGACTACTAATGAGAGTATTTGTTAGTTTACCCGACTCAATTAACGGTAACTCATCGGGAGATATTTCTCCTAAATCGTTGAAACGAGGTACATTGCCACTATGGAAATTCTCTTTCAAATTAAATAATGGGGATAGGTTTTCCCCTTGTCTCATTTTTGCTAAGGCACTTCCCCCCTGTTGTAAAGAGGCTTCGCTAATCCCACCCCATGAGAACATTTCTACTAAAGATGCGATCGCACTTGGGGCTAAATAGGTGCGATAACTCCCCGGTTTGACTTCATGGATAGGTAAATTTAATTTTTCTAACTGTTGTTGATTGAGGTAAATTTGATGTTTATACTGGTTTAAATCCCAATCCCTAGCAGAAAAAGTACCTTTAATCGCCTTGTGATTTTCATTGATTAAAGAGTAGTCAATAAAAAAAGAATCTGTTGCAAACCAATGTTTTTGCCCTAGGGAATTATAATTACCCCTAATCATTAATCCTCCTGCATAATAGCCAGTAAAATCTAAACCTTGCACGGGGGTTAAAATAGCATCAATAGCAGAATCAATATCTAACAAATTACCGGGATAAACCTCATGAAAAGGGGTATGATATTGAGGTAAAACTAGATAGGGATCATCAGGTAAAATATTAATTTCTGAACGTAAATAATCAAGATTTTCTAAAGCTAAAGGGAAATCTAATTCCTCATTACCTGTTAAGGGAAAATTAGCATAAGCTGTTTTATTGTTACTAATTAATTTAAGATGAATCTCGGCATCAATGACGATACCAGTTTGCCTAACTTTGGCACTATTAAAGCGAATAAAATGACTTTTTTCTCCTGTTAGTTGAATAATTAAATATTCACCTTCTTTCAAACTGTTAAATAATTTGTCACTAATACTATTAAAGGATGATTCCCATTGTTGATAATTGTTAGACATTTAATGTGTTACTGTACAGAAATCTACAACATTGCGATCGCACTTAATTTCAAATCAGGGTGATCAGCTTGTAACTGTCCCACATTCCAATCGTTACGGAATAATAAGACGGGGCGATCGCGTCCATCTTTAACCGTCATAGTGTTGAATATCCTGCCCACTTTTTCTAAGGCTTCCCAACCATCAACCACCCAACGGGCGACAGAATAGGGTAAAGGTTCGAGGTTAGTTTCTACATTGTACTCACTCAACATCCGAAATTGTACGACTTCAAACTGTAATTGACCCACTGCCGCTAAAATGGGTTCACGGACAAATTGATCGACAGAATACATAATTTGAATCGCCCCTTCTTCCTGTAGCTGAGTAATACCCTTTTGAAATTGTTTAAACTTAGAAGGATTAGGATTTTTGAGATAGCAGAATAATTCAGGGGAGAATGACGGAATTCCCTCATATTCGAGCTTCTGCCCCAAATAAATGGTATCCCCAATGGCAAACACCCCCGGATTATTTAAACCAATCACATCTCCCGGATATGCCTCCTCAATGGATTCTCTCCCCTGAGCAAACAATTTCTGTGGATGTGACAATCGCACTGTTTTTCCCGATCTAGCATGATTAACCGTCATATCCTTTTCAAATTTTCCCGTACAAACCCGCACAAAGGCAACCCTATCCCTATGTTTAGGATCCATATTTGCCTGTAGTTTGAACACAAAACCGCTAAAATCTGGGTGGGTAGGCTCTAATTGCCCTACACTGGAGTTTCTTGGCGTAGGTTGCAAAGCATAATCAAGAAAAGACTCAAGGAAAAGAGATACCCCGAAATTAGTCATGGCACTACCAAAGAAAACAGGAGTCATTTTTCCTGTGTGAATTTCTCCAATGTCAAACTCTGAACCTACTTCATCTAATATTTCTAATTCTTCTTGAACTTTTGCCAGTAGGTCTGGATCGTTGATATACTTGTCCAAGTTAGGATCATCTGCTGGTAAGATGATTTCAGGAGCTTCTTTACTACCGTGGGCAATTCTCTCAAATAAATGATACCTCTTTAAACGGCGATCAAACACCCCTTTAAAATAATCCCCATTCCCGATGGGATAGTTAACAGGATAGGTTTTTAAACCTAATTCTTGTTCAATCTCATCCAATAATTCTAAAGCCTCTCGAGCCGGACGATCCATTTTATTGACAAAAGTAAAAATCGGGAGCGATCGCAACTTACAAACTTCAAAGAGCTTACGAGTCTGAGGTTCTAAACCCTTAGCCGCATCAATCAACATCACCGCATTATCCGCCGCCGCTAGGGTGCGATAGGTGTCTTCACTAAAATCTTGGTGTCCGGGGGTATCTAAAAGATTAATCTGATAATCATGATAGGCAAATTGTAAGACAGTAGAGGTAATAGAAATACCTCTTTGTTTTTCCAACTCCATCCAGTCGGAGGTAACTCGTCTTTGTTCCCCTCTAGCCTTTACCGCACCTGCTTCGTGGATGGCACCTCCGTAGAGTAAGAGTTTTTCGGTTAAAGTCGTTTTACCTGCGTCAGGGTGAGAGATAATCGCAAAATTACGTCGTTTACTTACTGCTTTTAATAATTCTTGTTCGATAGTTACAGCCATTTTTAATATTTACTAAACAACAATACTTGTATTACTAACTTGGTTAAAGGGAATTGAAATCCGATAATTATTTAAAACTCTCACAAATTATAAATAATTGCTATATTTTATCAATATCTATCAATTTTTGATAATCTGCTACCTCACCATTGATCATATTCTTTGATGCCATCGCCCCAATCATCATGATCATCAAAATAAATATCATTACTCTGCTCATCTTCACTATAATCTAAACTATCCTTAATCGGTTCGATCACACGGGTAATGGCATCTTGCACAAAGGCTTTGATAAACTCGTCCTTGCGACTTAACTTAAATTGTCTCTGTACAACTTCCGTGATTCCTCCGTCTCCCCAATCTTGATCATGACTGAAATATTCCACAAAACTTTTCCCGGCAATGCGAGTCAGATAAGCGGCACTAATAGCCTGAATTACTTTCCCAATCACATAAGTTGCTGCCGTGAATTGAAGGGCTTTTGCCACAAGGGAGATTGCACCTTTGACTACCCCCAAACTAACCAGGGTTTTCCCTAAAGAAAGCGCTAAATCTCGCCCCGTCTCACTATTCAACTCACAACTGTAAACCTGCCCAATTTCTACCACCATTTGTGCATTCACCGCCGCCGCCGCTAACATATCCACCACAGGTAAAGGAGTAACTGCGATCGCCCCTGCCCCAATCCACTGATAACGGGTGATAATTTTGTCTGCTTCTCGACTACGTTGCTGAGAGATTAATTTTCGGGCTTCTTCCCCTAACCGTTGGGATTGTAACAAGATGTTATCAGCTAATAAATCATCGCCATCTGCTCGACAAATCGCCGCTAAACGCTTAATTACACTGGTTATCTCTATCTCTGGTTGTATCGTCTCATTCTCAGAAAACTGCACGGGTTGTGGATTGGCACAGGCTTTTAAAACATCCGTAGGAGGCATAAAATTTTTTACCCTTTCCCTCAGTTGATTTAAAATAACCTCTTGATCTTCCTCAGAATATAAGTCTATCTTATTAAAGACAAGGAGCGATCGCTTGCCAATACTAGCCAAAGCCTCTAAGGGTTTAAACTCCGATGCCCTTAAATCATTATCGCAGACAAAAATCAACAAATCTGCCGAAGTCGCCAATTCCCTTGCCAATTGCTCACGAATTTCTCCTGGTGCCCCCATTTCCAAGATACCCGGAGTATCAAGGATGGCAATTTCTCGATTCAGATTCGGTAATTTGAGAGTATAAGTAACCCCTTCGGTAGTTGTACCCATACTAGCTCGAACATCCCCCACCATTTCCCCCATCAAAGCATTAACCAGAGAGGTTTTTCCAGCGCTTCCTGTGCCAAATACCACCACTTTTAAGTTACCATGAGTCAAACTAGCTTCGATGACTTGAGATTTGTCTAATAAAGCCTTTTGTGCCACCTCATCCTGTATTTGTGCCACCTGTTTTTTTACAGCTTTGATGGTTTCTGAGGCGATTTCGTTTTTCTCTGAGGGTAAAGCTGGTAATGTTTTCCGTCTTCTCCGTTTACCTTGGGATTTCTCCCTAGGAGTTATGCCTAAATAGTAGATAAACAGAACAATAAAGCAAATCAGTAAGACAATGAGAATAAATACCAGAAAATTGGCTAAAAATGGGCTAGTCCATGCAATTTCACTATAAAGCCGTGATAGACTGCTAATCAGCCATAACATCAAGCCGAAAATAGCACTTATACCGACAACAATGGTGATAATTCGAGATAAAGGCATGGAGATTGAACAATTTAAAATCAAGAATGAGGAATTAAGAGCTTTTAGGTGGTTTCCAAGAAAGAATCTACCCATTTTCTTGATAATTCCCCCTTTGTGTTAAGGGGGGTTAGGGGGGATCATGCTGGTATATTTATTGTTAGAAATCACCTTAAGGGTTTGAACAATGTTCAACCCCTACAAACTCAAAAAAGCACACAGTTTTAGTAAATTAAACAGAAACAGTGGCTTTGCGACGACGGCGAGTAAATTTACCATCTCCATCCCCATCTCCATCGCCATTATCATCATCCTCAGAGAAAGATTCACTGCTTACCTTACCGTTGCCATTACCGTTACTTTTTCCTTCTTGAACTTGTAACATAAAAATGACTAAAGGTTCGCTGTTGATTTCTCTTTGAATCACACGGGTGAGATTGGTTTCTACTTCGATACGAACACTATTCCAGTTAATATCATCCCCGTCACCTAGCAATAAGTTGCTTTTGATGCGATCGCCGATGGTGCGATCAACGGTACGGGTAATCAATCTTTCTAAACTGGGTAATTCCATAGTACAGACAACCCCACGCAAATTAACTTGAGGTTGGGCGAGTAAGTTCCCTTTTTGATCCGTCATGGAGGCAATAGTAATGACACCATCTTCGGCTAACTGTTGTCTTTCTTCCATTACGTTTTCGTGAACCACTCCAGCAGTATCCACTAATTGAATGCCTGAGGGTACTTTGTCACCCTTAGCGATGTTATTCGCCGTTAAATCGATACTATCACCATTATTGATAATCAGGATATTTTCTTTAGGTACACCTACGCTTTGAGCGGTTTTGGAGTGTTGCACCAACATTCTATGTTCACCGTGTACGGGTACGAAAAACTTAGGTTTAGTCAAGGCTAACATCAATTTTTGATCCTCTTGACAACCGTGTCCCGAAACGTGTACTCCTGCTGTTTTACCATAGATAACATTCGCGCCTTGAATCATGAGACGATCGATTGTATTAACTACGGGAATGGTATTACCGGGGATGGGATTGGCAGAAAAGACGATGGTATCTCCTTTGCGTACATGGATGTGAGGGTGTTCGCCTCTGGAAATACGAGTCATTGCTGCAAATTTTTCTCCTTGTGATCCTGTACATAAGATTAACACTTGATCATCTGGTAAAGAACGCAAAGTTCTTAAGGGGACAAAGAGATTTTCTGGACATTTAATATAACCTAAATTACGCGCATGGGCAATCACATTAAGCATCGATCTCCCCACTACTCCCACTTTTCTTCGGTGCTTCATCGCTAAATCTAGTACAATATTGATACGGTGAACAGAAGTAGCAAAAGTTGTCACCATTAAACGTCCTTGGGCTTGAGAAAAGGCGCGATCGAGTCCTGGATAAACCGACATTTCCGAGGGCGTAAAACCCGGTACTTCGGAGTTAGTAGAATCGCTTAATAAACATAGTACCCCTTCTTCTCCCAGTTGGGCTAAACGGTGAAAGTCAAAATGTTCGCCATCAACGGGGGTATGATCTACTTTATAATCTCCAGTATGGATCAAAACCCCGATGGGAGTGTGAATCGCAAGGGTAAAACTATCGGCGATGGAGTGGGTATTGCGGATAAATTCCACACGGAAATGCTTACCAATTTTCACCACTTCTCTAGGGGAAACCGTTTGAATTTTGGTTTTTTCTAACAATCCTGCCTCCTCTAACTTATCAGAAAGTAGAGACATGGCTAAACGAGGCCCATAAATCAGAGGAAAATCCACCTGTTTTAAATGATAGGGGATACCACCGATATGATCTTCATGGCCGTGAGTGGCAATCATTGCCTTAATTTTGTGGTTGTTTTCCTTCAAATAAGTCATATCAGGTAAAACAACGTTAATGCCGTGCATTCCATCGGTAGGAAAACCGATACCCGCATCCACTAAAATCATTTCATCTTCATATTCATAAATACAGGTATTTTTCCCAATTTCGTGTAAACCCCCTAAAGGAACAATTTTCACATGGGGTTGAGAGTTGGAAATTCTTTTTTCAATGGGAGTTGGTAGGGTTTTTTCACTGGTAATTGTTGTTCTAGTACGTCTGCCTTTAATGGTATATACTTTTTTGTCTGTCATAATTTGTCCTTATTTTTTTATGGAAATAAATTGATTTTTGCGTGATTTCTTAGAGTAACAAAAACTCTTTAATGGATATACCAATCCGTTTAGGAATTATGAGATATGATTCCCCCTAACCCCCCTTAATAAGGGGGTAACTTACTTTAAGTTTTTCAAAAATGATTTAGGATTACTATATGTTGAATAAAGTTGATATTTTCCGAATCTAATCGAAAAATTTGTAATAAAATAAGATTACCCCAAGATAGTTAATACAAATAAAAATAAAAGTTTTTAATAATATTGAAAGTTACCAAAAATTTTATTTTGTGGGCATTGCCCACCCTACCAGTAAACAAAGTAAATAAAAAGTAATAACTATTCAATTCCCCCCTTAATAAGGGGGGTTAGGGGGGGGATCTTGTCATAAATTTAAAATCACAATTTAACCTCCTCAAACAATGATTAACTAATAGGAAAAAACTTGAATAAAACTTTTTAAATACTTAATAAACTGACATTTGTATCGACATAAAAAACAACCTTAAGATAATTTTACATGAGAAAATCAGTTATTAAATTAATTACATTTAGTTAAATTAATGCTAAATCTTTTAAAACCTTTTCTACTTCTTGTTGTTGATGAGAGGGAAGATTACATAAAGGAAGTCTAACTCCTCCTACATCCCAACCTTGTAACTGTAGAGCATATTTTACAGGAATCGGATTGGTATTGCAAAACAAAACTTTAAATAAAGGGTAGAGTCGTTTTTGTATTTGTTGAGCTTGAGAATTATCTCCTTTTTCATAGCATTGAATTATAGTTTGCATTTCTTTCCCTACCAAGTGACTAGCCACACTCACCACACCAACACCACCGACACTCATCATCGGTAAAGTTAAAAAGTCTTCTCCTGAATAAATTAAAAAATCTGACGGTGCTAGTATATTCATCTTAGCAGTTTGATCTAAATCCGCACTAGCTTCTTTTACTGCCACAATATTAGCAAAATCTTGACCCAGTTTAGCGGTGGTTTCCGCTTCCAAATTTCTACCAGTGCGTCCGGGTATATTATATAACATTATGGGAACTTCTGGACAGGAACGGGCGATCGCACCGAAGTGTTGATATAATCCCTCTTGGGGGGGTTTATTATAATAGGGAACTACCTGTAAACTTCCGTCTATGCCTATTTCAGAGGCTTTTTTCGTCTCCTCGATCGCCTTTTGGGTGGAATTACTACCTGTACCCATAACAATCTTAGCTCGATCGCCCACAGCATTTTTAACAACCTTGAGTAACTGATATTTTTCGTCACTGTCTAAAGCCGGGGATTCTCCCGTTGTACCGCAAATCACTAAACCATCGCTACCATTATTAACTAAATGATCAGCTAATTTTTCTGCAACACCATAATTTACCGAACCATCACCATTGAAAGGTGTCACCATAGCGGTTAAAACTCGACCAAAAATATAATTACTCATCACGCTCAATAATTAATCCTGTTACCAAATAATATAGTTTATATAGTTGTCAAAATAAAACTGTGGACAAATCAAAATGACTTTTAATAATCTAAAGATCGCTTCGCAATAAATTGACGAAGCTAATAGCCAAAATCTGCTAAAGCGATTTAATAAATATCATTCTCAATTATCATTTAATAACTTTTTTAATAAGCAATAAGCCATAAATACAAATTATATTATCTTAATATATTGTATTTAGTCGCTTTAGCAGACTTAAGCTGTAAGCCATGAAATTTATTTCTTGGCGGTTTATGATATACCACCTAAGTTTATGATACACTAGCTAGAATCTTTACAAATTATTGAATCAATAACTCAGCAATTTGTACCGCATTTAAAGCCGCACCCTTGCGAATTTGATCCCCACATAACCACAATTCTATACCATTTGGGTTCGATATATCCTGACGGATTCTCCCCACCAAAACATCATCCTTACCAGTGGCATCCATAGGCATGGGAAAATAATTTTTTTGCCAATCTTCCACCAACTGAACTCCGGGAGCTTGAGCGATTATATCACGGGCTTTGTCTAAAGGAAAAGGTTGAGCAAACTCTAAATTAACCGCCTCAGAATGAGCCCTCAATACAGGCACTCTCACACAGGTAGCTGTGATGCGAATGGAATCATCCCCGAAAATCTTGCGAGTTTCATTAACCATCTTCATCTCTTCCTCACAATAGCCATTATCCATCAAAGGGGAATTATGGGGAAAAAGATTGAAAGCTAAAGGATAGGGTAATATTTCAGGCTGAGGAGTTTCCCCCTTTAAAATGGCTTCTGATTGAATTTTAACCTCCTCCATCGCCCTTGCCCCAGCACCACTAGCAGATTGATAGGTAGAAACCACAATTCTTTGGATAGGCTGAATTTGATGTAAAGGATAGATAGCAACCCCCATCAAAATAGTTGTGCAATTAGGGTTAGCAATGATTCCTTTGTGCTTCTGAGCTTCATTAGGATTGATTTCGGGTACAACTAACGGCACGTCTGGATTCATGCGAAAAGCACTGGAATTGTCAATCATTACCGCACCAGCCGAGACAATTTTGTCTGCCCATTTTTTAGAAGTTGAGCCTCCTGCCGAAGCTAAAACAATATCCACGTCATCAAAGGAATTATCATTAACTGCCTCGATTTCTAAAGTTTGAGCTTGAAAAGTAATCTTCTTACCAGCAGAGCGAGGCGAAGCCAATAATTTCAAGTCTTTAAGGGGAAATTTACGCTCGATTAAGAGATTAATTAATTCTGTACCGACTGCACCTGTTGCCCCTAAAATGGCAACCCTAACTTGATTTGACAAATAACTATCCTCCTTAAAATAACCTTTATTTTAGCAAAGTTTAGGAACACAAGGGCGTTGATGCCTATTAGACTTCGATCACTTTTCCGAAAATAAGGGCTTTAGCCCTTACTACGAACCTATATTAATATTTTATGGAGGTGTCTATTGATAAATTTTCTCCCCATCTGCATAAATGGGAAATTTCATCGGGATAAAGAAATAGAGATCAACATTAACTTATAACCCATCATGATTAAATCCAGAATCGATAATCTTTTCAGTTGTATTTTTCCCCGTGAAACCGAATCCGCTAGTTTAATCATTAAATTTCTCTTGGTGTTGGAAACAGAAAAATTGATTCCCCTATTTGACATCTACGGAGAAAATGATCAATCTGCCATTGAGGCGACTGTTAACAATCGTCATGGTAAAACTTTTTTAGTGAAAGATATTATTAAACAAGCTCAGGGGAATAATCATTTATCGCCACTATTTTTTGGCTCTAATTTTCAAATTAAATTATCTCAAGGGTGGCGTTTGGGAGTGGTGGATAATTTAAATTGGGAAACTTTTTTAATTTTTACTCAAGAAGGCTTAATTTTAGAAAATAAGGAGCGATATTTAGGCTTTTTACCTCACCATCGTCATAATTACTATACTCAATTGTCAGATCAATATAGTTTTATTCCTTGGGAATATTGGCAGAATACTTCCCTGATTTTTGCTCAAGATAAACCAGAATGTAGCCTAAGATTAAACCATAATAAGAATCATTATTTACAAATAAATATTAATAACACCTACGACAGTGAAGCCCAACAAATCGAGAGTCAGTTACCTTTAATCTTCTGTTATTTCATTTTAAAAAGATTTTGGCAATACGTTGAAAAATTCCGTCATCAATCTTATATTATGTTTAATTCTCATGATTTTCTCTATTTAGACTGCGATCGCACCTCTTATTTTATTAATAATGTCTTGAAAAATATTGATATTAAGGAAGAAGATTTAGACAGATTAATTCGGGAGTTAGTCTAATAAATTATTTCTTGAAAAAGTTGTCAGGGGGTGCATTGACACCCGCCCTAATTCGGGCTAAAAGCCCGAACTACAAAGGAAAAAGCTCAATTTTTCCCAGATGTCTATGCTAGAAATCACCTTTACTATCGAGAGTCAAAAAATTCTCTAAAGCAATAACCATTTTTGGAGGCCAACGTCTGACTTGTTTTAACCATTGTACATTTTTATAACGGCTATCCATACCCACCGTTGCCACCCAGTTACTTTCCGCTTCCCCTTGTTTTCCTTCCCCCCATAAAACCGCCGTTAAAGCGGCTCTCATATCAGGAAACATCGGATATTTACGCACTAAATTGCGCATTTTCGTTAACGCTTCTTGTTTTCTCCCTAACTGATAAAGTACAAGGGATTCATTCGCACCAGCAAAGGCAAAATTAGGAGCTAATTCCGTAGCTTTGTGGTAGTATTTTACTGCCTCATCCCAGTTTTCCAATCCTGCATTGGCATTACCGAGATTATTATAAGCCATAGCATCTTCAGGATCTAATTCCAATACTTTTTGATAATCGGCGATCGCCTCTTGGTATTTACCTAAACCTTCATAAGCAACTCCTCTGTTGAGATAAGGATCTGGTGTATTCGGTGCTAAGATAATAGAGTGATTATAGTCTTCAATAGCTTCAGCCACTTTATTTTGACTAACTCTGGCATTACCTCGATTACTCCATACCGCAGGATTAGAGGGAAATTCATCGATTAATTGAGTCCAAAATTTTTCCGCTTCGGGAAAATCACCCTTTTCCGTTGCTTCGATGGCTTGACGGGCAATTTCTTCTCCTGCTTGTAATTGTGCTTCTGTTACTTCCATGGCTTGAGGGGCAATTTCTTCTCTTGTTTGTAATTGTGCTTCTGTCGGGATGTTAATATTTTCTTCGGCTATCACAGGCGATAGGGATAAAAATAAACCCATCAGTAAAGTAATTAAAAATCTGATCATAATTTCTTGGCTTAATATAAAGTGAGTTAGGATTTGCTTTCACTAATTCTACCTAAGTTCGTGGCTATCAACTTATTTGACATCTGGTGAAAATTAAGATTTTTCCTTGCTGGTTCTGACTTATAGCCCAAATTAGGTTAATGTCTATTTGACTCGATCGCCTCTTTTAACAAAAATTGCATAAAATGAAAAATAGAGACTGATATATAAAGAAAACAAAATATCAAAATATCATCATGGCAATATCATTACAAAAAGGACAAAGAGTCTCATTAAATAAAGTCGCCCCCGGATTAAACGCCGCTTTTATCGGTTTAGGCTGGGATGTCAATACTACTGACACGGGTGCAGATTTTGACTTAGATGCCTCTATTTTCTTACTTAATGCCAACGAAAAATTAATTTCTGATCAGCATTTCATCTTCTATAATAATCTCAGTAGTCCCGATGCGGCAAAATCCGTCAAACACATGGGAGATAATCTTACTGGAGAAGGAGACGGAGATGACGAAGTAGTTATCGTTGATTTAAGAAAAGTACCAATGGAGGTTAGTCGCATTGTTGTGACGGTGACAATTTATGATGCGGATAAAAGAAAACAAAACTTTGGGCAAGTCAGAAACGCTTTTGTCAGATTAGTAGATGTAGAAACTAAAGAGGAAGTTTTGCGCTATGACTTAGAAGAAGACTTTTCCACCGAAACCGCTTTAATTATGGCGGAAATTTATCGAAAAGATGGAGAATGGCGTATGAATGCTGTTGGTGCAGGTTATCAAGGTGGTTTACAGGCTTTGCTTAATCGCTACCAATAATAATTATTAGGAATGAGGAATGAGGAATAGAAAATAGTAAACAGCTAATGATTTTATTAAAATTATGGGAATCAACTTACAAAAAGGACAAAAAATTTCACTGAAAAAAGAAGCCCCTAAATTAGAACAACTAATGTGCGGTTTGGGGTGGGATGTCGCTAAAAAAAAAGGCGGTTTTTTAGGGAGTTTATTTACTACTGATTTTGATCTGGATGCTTCTGTATTGTGCTTAAATCAAGATGGGAAGATAAAATCTAATAGTGAAATAGTTTTCTTCGGCAATTTACGTCATTATTCTGATGCTATAAACCATCTCGGAGATAACCTCACGGGCGCAGGAGAGGGAGATGATGAGGAAATTTTAGTTAAATTACCTTTAATCCCCAATAATATTCACAAGTTAGTTTTTGTGGTAAATATTTATAATGCTCTGGAAAGAAATCAAGATTTTTCACAGGTAGATAATGCCTTTGTACGTCTAGTTAATCTAAGTAACAACCAAGAAATAGCTCGTTATACTCTTTCTGGTATCGGTTATGAAGGTAAAACAGGAATGGTGATGGCACAAATCGATCGTGTCGGTGATGATTGGGAAATGACTGCAAAAGGAGAGGGTTTTAAGGTGAAAAGTTTGGGAGATGTGATGAAATTTTATAGTTAGTTTCATCAATCCCAACTCCGAACTCCGAACTCCTAATTTCTAACTTCTAACTCCTAACTCTTAATTGTCTAACTATGTTTAAACCTGTATCGGATTTGGTTAAATCTTTTGGTAAAGATTCTGGTAATTTATTGGCGAATCGCTATCAACTTATTAGTCAAATAGGTAGGGGTGCTATGGGGCAAGTTTATAGAGCGATCGACACTCAATCAGGTGACGCAGTTGTGGCAATTAAATTTCTATCCCAAGCCTTACTGGATGACAAAATGCGTTTTCGTTTTGAAAATGAAGCGAAAATAAGTGCTTTATTAGGGGAACAAAGTCAGCATATTGTTAAGGTTAAAGATTATGGAATTAGTGAAAATCAAGTTCCTTTTTATGTAATGGAATACCTTGAAGGCGATGATTTAGATAGTTTAGTTAAAAATAAAATTATTTCTATTGGCAAGTTTTTGTATTTGATAAAACAAATTTGCTTGGGTTTAGAATGCGCCCATAATGGTATTTTAGTTAATGGGCAATTAGCTACTGTTATCCATCGTGATATTAAGCCTAGCAATATTTTTTTAGCGAGAAACTCTGACGGTGAAACTATCGTTAAAATTCTCGATTTTGGCATCGCCCAAATCCAAGAACCAGAACAGAGTGTAATTCAACAGCGTTTCATGGGTACTCCCGAATATTGTTCCCCTGAACAAATGGCGGAGGAAGAATTACAGCCTACTTCAGATATTTATAGTTTAGGGGTACTTATGTATCAAATGCTTTCGGGAAAAACTCCTATCTCCGCAGAAAATCGCACTTTTCAGGCGTGGTTTAAAGCACATCATGACAATATTCCGAAACCTTTCCCTAGTTATTTGGCGTTACCCCCTGAATTACACAATCTGATTATGAAATGTTTATCTAAGTCAAAGCTCGATCGTCCTCAAAATATAGGTGAAATTCTCAAAGTTATTATACCTTTAGAGAGAGAATATAACAAGAAAAATAATCAAGAAATTAATAATAATAACCCTGATTCTTTTGGGAAAAAAAAAGTAAATATTAATAAAATATTACCATTAGAAACTGTCTATGCCCAAAGTAGTTGGCCCAGAGACAAGCCTCAGAAAAAAATCGTTTTTCCCTGTTTAACAGATGCTCAAGAGGGTATATTTTCTAGCTTATGGACAATGTTAGAATCCGATGAAGTTAATCGTTTTGTTCCTAAATCAACTTTTTGTTTTAATCATTTTCTCTTTCAATTAAACCCTCATCCGATGATTCTTTGGGCTAATTTACTCTATCGTCGTAATTGTGAGCCAAAATGGCTGCCCTGTTATTTAGATTTAAAAACAGAGATAGGTTATCAAATCGTGAATAACTTAATCACAAAGAGTATCTATTATATTATTCTATTTGAGTTGGAAAAACCACAAAAATATAAACAGTTAATATCTGTTAAAATTAGTGATGATAAAATCAAGAAAATAGAACAGTTTTTAGGGAAAATAAATAGCTCTCCATCTTCTTCTAATCAGGCACAATTAAGTAAGGTTGCTTTGAAAAAACAATTTGAATCCGTCAAAAATACCATCATTGGGGCAATTACTCGTACTCAGTAGCCAGAGTTTTTTCACTCATCGGTATCAAAATGCTTATGTTTTGGTTAGGGGAAGAGTCTCCGAGTTAAAGATTGACTTTTACCAGATGTCTATTTATGGTCCTGAAAAGACTGCATTTTCAATGTCTTGACGGGAAAGAGAGTAAGGAAATGCCCTTTTTATATCACTGCCATCAGCACCAGCGTTGAGATAAATAACATGAATATCTTCTATTTCTAAGGTGATTTCTGCTTCCCAATCTCTTTTACCTACATACCAACAGTTTAATTCTTTCGGATTTTGTTCACATCCCATCTGTTGTAACCATCTTTCGATTTCGGGTAAGGGAAAGTTATAAAGGGGACTTTTCGGAGTTAATTGTGCCATTATTTTCTTTACAGAAGTATCAAAAACTAATTTTACCTGAGTTTACCTCAGTTCGAGATAAGAATTGATTATACATTTGATGTTCGCCACCAAGCAAGGGTAAAGGCTAATATCATACATCCTACCAAAGTTAATCCCATTAACAACAAGGCAAATAATTCTCCCGATGATAAGGGGCGATCGAGCGGATCTAAATAAGCAGATTTTGAGCTATCATAATCATTACCCCGTGAAAAATCACCATGACTTTGAATCACATTCCAACGGGAATAACCGATTTGTAAATCATACCTCAATCTACTTTCTGGATTAGCTAAGACACCGTAAGCCTCGTTAAGACGCTGAAATTGTTGTTTTGCTTCTTCAGGGTGTAAGTCGGTGGTGTCAGGATGATAAAGTTTACTTAACTCCCGATACGCCCTTCTAATGTCAATCACAGAAGCCGAGGGGTGTAAATTTAACAAGCCATAGTGAGTGCCGGCAAAATATTCCTGAGTAACAGTAGTATATTGGGGTTGAGGATTAGCAGAAGAATTCACCTTTTTCTTTTGACAATGACTATCTGTTTCAATATTCTATAACAAAGGTTTTCTTTTTTGCCTTAACTAAATTTTAGATAAAATAAATATATGTCGATCGCGCCTTTTATTTCTGGTTTAATTAAATTCTGTTTAATCCTATCCCTTTCTCTGACGCTTTGGTTAAGCAATACTTTCCCTAGCCATGCGGAAATTGATACTGATCGCTACGATGGTAATATTTTCGTTGTTTATGCAGGTAATGGTTCATTAGTACCGCCAAAACTCACCTTAAAACAATCCTTTGACAGAAATCTTCCCGTTATTTTAGTTTATTATCTCGATGACAATAGCGACTCGAAAGAATTTGCTTTTATTGTTTCTCGTTTCCAAGAATTTTATGGTAAAGTAGCTAGTATTATTCCTGTAACTGTGGATAGTATTCCTGTGAAAAAGATATATCAACCCGATGAACTAGGCTACTACTATCGTGGTGCTATTCCGCAAACCGTTGTGTTAGACGAAAATCGCAAAAAGGTATTTGATGAAACTGGAATTGTGCAATTTGAAGCTGTTGACGATGTTTTAAGACAAGTTTTTGATCTCTTGCCTCGATCGCAATCCGTAGAATTAAAACGTAAAACCTTTAACCAGTTTAACAGTGAATTAGTCCCAGTGGAGAAATAATGAGTAATGAGTAGGAAAAACTTTTTAATTCACCTGACACCTGACACCCGACACCTACTAATCGTTAATTGTTCATTATTAATTATTCATTGGAAATTAGGCGGTTTCTGTGAAAGAATTTACCAATTTTCTTTATAATTCCCCCCTTATTAAGGGGGGATCTAGCAGGTATATTTATTATTAGAAATCACCTTAGCCCTTTCTCAACTCTGCCCTTAATTTCTCCAATTCATCATCAATGGGGGGAGTATTAGCAGGAGCGGATGTACTATCAGAGACTATTTTGCCTTCAATTACAAAGGTATTGGGTTTTTCGGATACTCCTTGAGGTAAAGCTGTAGTAGATTGAGAACCACCAGACATTTGCAGTTTCAGCATTGCTAATTCATCATCTACCGCACTTCCCCCCTCTAAAGATGCCCATTTAGATTCTTCTCCCATTCCCGCTAATTCTCCCGCAGACTGGGAAACTGCTTCCATTTGCATTACCTTGTCTTCCATGCGTTCAAAAGCAGACATGGCAGAATTGGTGCCAATGTTACTAATGGTGTCTTGTAACTGTTTATTGGCTTTAGCCGCACTAAGACGGGCTTTAAGCATATCTTTCTTGGTTTTTGCCTCAGAAATTTTACTCTCTAAAGCGGTGAGGTTACGGCGTAAAGAATCAATTTGCCCAACTTGTCCATCTAATTGTGTTTTTAAGGTAGCGGCGGTATCCGCATAGGTTTTCTTCCTTACTAATGCTTCTCTGGCTAACCCTTCCTCTCCTTTCGATAAAGCTAATTGCGCCCTTTGTTGCCATGTATTCGCTTCACTCAGATTTTTTTGGTACTGTTGTTCTGTTCTTTTTTGAGAGGCAATCGCTTGTGCTACAGCTTGACGCATTTTAACGAGGTCATCGCCCATGTCACGGATACTTTGTTCTAAAACTTTTTCAGGATCTTCAGCTTTATCAATCATATCATTGACATTAGCCCGTACAACCCTACCGATACGATCAAAAATTCCCATAATTACTTTGACCTTTTCTTAACTATATTTTCTATATTACTTTAAACCTGATCTTATTCTAAATCATCATCTTCAGATCATGGTCAGAAACAAGATTTTCTCCCATGTTAAAATAAAATTATCTTTTTGCCCATTTCTTGCTATGTTGCCCATCAATCAGCTATTAATTAAGGTTTTTCGTCAAAAATGGCAGTTAGGCGCGATCGTACTTTTTTTGTTATTAATCTTAACAGTAACATTACAATATCAAAAAATCAGTCAACAAAAGACCTTAGAAACGAAAATCAAAGAAATAGGAGAAAATAGCAATATTGAGAAAAAAAGTCTTAATCAAACAGAGTTAAAACACAAAGCGAAATTAGTGACAGTCAGAGTTTTTGCTATTGTTAATAATCATGATATAGGCGGTTCTGGAGTCATAATTGGAAAGGATAAAAATCATTATTTAGTATTAACAAATAATCATGTTGTGGATCAAAAAAATGTTAACTATAAAATTGAAACCTATACAGGAAATGTATATAATGGAGAAATTATCTGGCAAAATAATCAAGATTTAATTATTGATGATTTAGCGTTAATAACTTTTAAAAGTGAAATAGAATATCAAACGATTAAAATAAAAAATAACTATTCCTTGAAAAAAAAAGAAACAATTTTAGCCAGTGGATTTCCCTTTCAGGATAATTTACAACAATCAAAACAAATTAAATATACCTTCGGTAACTTAAATCAAATATTATCAAAACCCCTAATGGGAGGCTATCAACTAGGCTATACAAACAATATTCATAGTGGCATGAGTGGCGGTTCAATTTTAAATTTACAAGGGGAATTAATCGGAGTTAATGGCTTAGGGAAATACCCCCCTTTTGGCAATCCTTATGTATATCAAAATGGGGTAAATATTCCTGAAAAACAAGCACAAATAATGACGAATTTAAGTTGGGGAATCCCTAGTCAATCTATTAATAAACTAATCAATCAAGCGGAATCAGACAAAAATATCAATTTTGATATTCAGCGAGTGGATTGACACTCCTCTAGTAAATCTAGGGTGATAATAATTGATCATGATGAGACGCTAGAGAGGAGACTTAACTCCCCATTTTTGTTGACAATAAATTCATGTTCACGCCATTTAATTTTATTACCAAATAACGCCATTATCCATACATAAAAGCTAATAAAATCTACCAATATTGTTAAGCCTAAATATTGAGAAGAATTAGGATTACTTAGGTATTTAATTCCAACTAAATAAGCAAGTTTTAATCTAATAAAATAAGTAATTAATAATAAAATAAAAATATATAAATTAAATTGAGTTACAATAAAAAATAATGTAATTGTTACTATTCCTTGAGTAAAAATCATTCCTAAATAACCACCTAAACGCTGAACTCGAATACACTTTAACCAACGTATTCGTCTTGTTAAATAGTTTTTAAAAGTTTCTTTTCCAATATGATGAGTAACAATATAATTAACTAATTTTACTTGATAACCTATTTTTGTCGGTAAATTTCCCAATAAAAAATCATCAGCGATATTATTGGATAGTTGCTCGAAATTACCTATTTCTGCTAATACTTTTTTTCTGATTAAAATAGTTGAACCAAAGGCAAATTTTACTCCTTCCAATTGTTTTGCTGTTAAGACTCTGGGAATAAAATTACCACTCATATTTAATGATTCTAAAATCGAAATCAAATCATTGCCCATAGATTGATAAAGACAAGTAACAACGCCAATTTTTTCTTCTTGAAAGGGTTGAATAATAGTTTTTAAATAATCTGATTTTACTTCTATATCACTATCAGCTATTAAAATAAAATCATAATCACAATGGGGCAAACCATTGATTAAATTACTGACTTTATAATTATAACCAAAGATACGATCGCACTTAATTAATGTTAAATCATGATCAGGAAAAGAAGCGATTAATTCCTCTACTAAAATAATAACAGGATCATCAGGATCTCGAACGCAGAAAACTACTTGATATAGTGGATAATCTTGCTCAATAAAAGAGATTAAATATTGCTTTAAATTATCTTCTAAACCACATAAAGGCTTGAGAATAGAAATAGGAGGAGTAAAACCTTCATTTATCTCTATTTTTTCCTCAAAAAAATTTTTTACCCCATAGATACTATACAAATAAAATGAGATCGCGCCTAAAATTAAAGGTAAAAAAAAACAGAAATCATGAGAATTAATAATGAAGAATGAAGAATTAACAATTAAGAAAAAGAGGATTGAGAAGTTAGAAAAATCACAATTAATAAAAAATTTTCCCCTCATCACCCTCTCCCCTCATCACCCTCTCCCCTCATCACCCTCTCCCCTCATCACCCTCTCCCCTC
>CAYPDC010000018.1:13543-20296 GCA_964409355.1 uncultured Cyanobacterium sp. | reverse complement strand
ATCAGACATTAAAACGGAATAACATCACATCCCCCTCTTGTACAATATACTCCTTACCCTCAGAACGAACCAAGCCTTTCTCCTTCGCCGCCGTCATACTACCACAATCCACTAAATCTTGATAACTAACCGTTTCCGCACGAATAAAACCCCTTTCAAAATCAGAGTGAATCACCCCTGCTGCTTGAGGTGCGCTCATACCTGCTAAAATGGTCCAAGCACGAGTTTCCGTTTCACCAGTAGTTAAATAGGTGCGCAATCCTAATAAATCATAAGTAGCCTGAATAAGAGATTGTAAACCCCCCTCACTCACTCCTAAAGACTCTAAAAACTCCGCCTTATCTTCAGGGGATAATTCCACTAACTCCGATTCCACTTGTGCTGAAATTACCACTACCTTCGCATTTTCTGTTGTCGCTTGTTGCTTAACTTGATTAACCCATTGGTTACCCGTTGCTAAATCCTCATCACTGACATTCGCCGCATAAATAACAGGTTTAGCCGTCAACAATCCTAACGGTTTAATAATTGCCTTTTCTTCTTCGGTTAATTCTACTAAACGTGCAGGTTTACCTTCATTGAGTATGGGCAAAATTTTCTCTAAAATTGCCACTTCTTCCCCTGCTTCTTTTTCCTTTTTCGCCTGTTTTCTCTGTCTTTCTAGGCGTTTTTCTAGTTGCGATAAATCTGCTAAAGATAACTCTAAATTAATCACTTCCATATCCCGAAGGGGATCAACTGAACCGGAAACATGGATAATATCATCATCATCGAAACATCTTACCACATGGACGATCGCATCCACTTCTCTAATATTAGCGAGGAATTGATTACCCAAACCTTCTCCTTTACTCGCACCTTTAACCAAACCTGCAATATCCACAAACTCAATGCGGGTAGGAACAATTTTTTGGGATTTCGACAGTTTTGCCAAGACATCCAAACGCTCATCAGGCACAGCTACAACCCCCACATTAGGTTCGATCGTACAAAATGGAAAATTTGCCGCCGTTGCCTTGGCATTAGCTACTACGGCGTTGAAAAGGGTTGATTTGCCCACGTTTGGTAATCCGACTATTCCCGCTCTTAACATAAACTTTTTTTCTCTTACTGATCCAATCCTTATTATTAAGCATTTCTGGGCTAAAGATCAATCTTTAAAATAGGTATCTAGGGGTTACTGAAAAAGTGGTGTCATGGGGGTAGATGTCAGGTGTCACCTGAGTTCGATGTAAGAAAATAGCTGATAATTATTTGCCTGTGTAATTTGAGAAAAGAGCGATCGCCCCATAGTTGACAATTATTAACATAAATTATTGTAAATATTATCGCTACAACCTGAAATCTAAAAACAGAGAAGTTTTTTGCAAGGTGCAAGATCTCAGATTAAAATAGATAGTAATAAATATTTTCAGAAAATATGGATAATAACGACTGGTTAAAACAAATACTAATGATCGGCGTTGGTACGACATCTTTAGCCGCCGAAAAAATTAGGGAAGTTAGTGAAGAATGGGTCAAAGAAGGTAAAATTAATCCAGATCAGGCAAAAAATATGGTTGATGAGATTATGAAGCAAATTCAGTCTGATCAGGGAAATATACAGGCACAAATGGAGAGACAAATTAGGAATATTCTACAGGATTTAGGAGTACCACGGCAGTCGGAAGTTGATGAATTAAGGGGAAGAATCGATCGCCTCGAACGTCAAATCAGAGAGTTAGAAAACAAGTTATGGCGTTAATCTGGCGATTTCCCCTCATGGATTAAAGGATTTTTTCTAAACCATAGACAAGGGTTTTTAATTCCGTTATTTTACGAATAGATAGCAATACCCCCGGCATATAACAGGTGCGATCGCTCGTATCATGTCGTAGGGTGTAAATTTGTCCTTGCGCCCCAAAAATGATTTCCTGATGGGCAATCAAGCCGGGGAGACGTACACTATGAATGCGAATATTATCACCGCAAATACTGCCTCTAGCACCCTCTAGGTTTTCTGTTTCCTTGACTAACTGTGGATTATAAGTTTTGCCTAAGTCGGATAACATCTCTGCGGTTTTAATGGCTGTGCCACTAGGGGCATCGGCTTTTTGATTATGATGTAATTCAATGATTTCTACATGATCAAAATATTGGGCGGCTTGAATGGCGGCTTGTTGCATTAAAACAATACCAATGGAGAAGTTAGGGATAATTAACACTCCTGTGGACGCTTTTTCGGCAAATTCCGCTAAATCCTTGATTTGTTCAGGGTTTAGCCCTGTAGTACCCACCACTGGGCGAATACCGTAGGCGATCGCACTTCTGATATTTTCATAGATGCTGTCGGGGTGAGTAAAATCCACCATTACCCCTTGAGTTTTATATTGAGTAGCCAAAACCAAAACACTCTGCAAATCATCGAGAATAGGAACTTCTAAAGCACCACAACCCGCTACTTCCCCCACATCTTTGCCAATCACATCAGGATTGCGATCGATCGCACCCACTAACATCATATCAGGGGAATTAGCAACGGCTTTGATCACTTCTTTGCCCATTTTCCCCGCCGCACCATTTACCACAACAGGAATTAAGTTTTCTTGATTCATTATTTAGCAATTAAAAATTAACAATTGAGAGGTGTCAGGTTTTATTTAATTCACCCCACTCCTTACTCCTTACTCCTTACGGGTTGAATATATTCAACCCCTACATTACTCCTTACTCAATTCTTCATCCTCCTCCACTTCTTCTTTATGACGTACTCTCTCATAAAGGTCTATGTATTGTTGTCCAGAACTTTTCCAAGAGTAATCGTAATTCATCCCTTGTTTTTGCAGTTTCTTAAACTCATCAGGGAAATGATGCCAAAGTCCGATCGCCCTTTCTAAAGCTGATTCTAAGGCGGGAGGATCATTTTGATAGAATACATAGCCGTTTCTTTCTTCCTCCTCACGAAATTCATCATAGTCTTTATCAAAAACAGTATCCACTAAACCACCAACCCCACGCACCACAGGCACAGTACCATATCTCAAGCCAATCATCTGGGTTAAGCCACAGGGTTCAAATTGACTGGGTACAACGATTATATCTGCTCCTGCGTAGATTAAATGGGCTAATTCCTCATTGAAACCTAATTCAAGGTGACAGTCGGGATTGTCGTTTAAATGGTGTTTTGCCCTCCAAAATTGCTCATTGATAGCGTTTCCCGTGGGTGATCCTAGTAAGACAAATTGAGCATTAGAGCGTAAGGTATAATAAATAGAATGATGAACTAATCCTACCCCTTTTTGATCGTCTAATCGTCCGATAAAGGCAACTATGGGCTTATTATCATCTCTCAATAAGAGGCGATCGCGCAGGGCTTTTTTATTCTGTAATTTACCCTTGAGGTTTTTACTGTTAAAATGAGAGGGAATATGGGGATCATCTTCAGGATTCCATGCCTTATAATCAATACCATTGAGGATGCCATTAAACTTACTCTGATGAACGTCTAAAGTATGCCCTAAACCATAGCTAACATCGGTATATCGGGCTTCCCAAGCGTGATGAGGTGACACGGTATTGACATGATTGGAATAGACGATTCCCCCCTTCATCAAATTGATCCCAAAGGGGTTAAAATTATCTCGGAGGCGATCGAAGCTAAAGAAATAAGACTCATTATCTAAGCGCGTTGCAAACAAAACATCTTTTCCTGCAAACCCTTGATGTTTAAAATTGTGGATAGTATAGCAAACCCGTTGATTACCCATGCCTAACCAACTATACTGCTCAAATAGCATCACCGGCACTAACCCTGTTTGCCAATCATGACAGTGAATAATATCAGGACGTTTTCCCGTCACCAATAAAAACTCTAAAGCCGCTTTCGAGAAGAAGGTAAAGCGCAGATGATCATCATTACTACCATAGTAACAACCCCGATTGAAGAAATTTTCATTAGAATGGGGTTGAATAAAGAAACACTGCAACCCATCCACCCAACCACAGTAAACGGAAGTATGAATTGTGCTACTATACCAAGGTACGTTCAAATCCTCATAGGCAATGTGTAAATTCAAGATTTTTTCGTGCCGCATACAGTCATACATAGGCAAGACAACCTCTAATGTATGCCCACGAGTTTCTACGTCTCGACTTAAACCATAAACCACATCACCAAGCCCTCCTGCCTTGATTACAGGGGCGCATTCTGAAGCAATTTGAACAATATACATAGAAACTGTCACCCTTCTTTTTTCTCTTTAGATTGATTCAACTTATAGCAGAACTTCGCACTTTTGTAAATGAATTGTTTTGATCATTAAAAACGATGCTCAAATTCCAATACGCCCCTTGTATCTTGTTCAAAATCACTCGAACCTCGAAAGATGGTTTGTTCATTGAGACGATAACGAACACTATATCTAGGGGCTTGTTCATTAGTCAATATTTTCATCACAGAAACAGAGAAATTATCCGTTAAATCTAAAGCTAATTCTGCCCCTAAACCAAGGGTAGAAGTGCGATTTTCAGTATCTAATATTTGCGTTGGAAATAGTCTTAATTCATTGAAACCAAAGGCTTTTTGAATTTCCCCTTGCACACCCCCTAAAAAAGCGGCACTTGCTAAATTTGCCAAATCTATATTACCATTTCCTTCCGTTAAATTATTAAAAAATCCTCCTCCTAAAAGAGCAATAATTTCCGTTTCATTTCTTTGAGGGCTACTACTTAAAGTGATATTATTTTCTAAGTTATTACTCCATCCTTTTACCTCTGCTTTTACCCTTACAGTTTGGGCAGTGTTAATGGAAAAATCACTAAAATCCTTGATTTCATTAGGGTTAGAGGTATCAACAAATTGATAACGGCTGGTTTCTGTCACCGAACTTTCTAATTGTAAATCGAGATAGGGATTAAAGCCATTTTCAGGAATAAATCTAGCAGTATTGTTATGGTTATTAGCAAGACTTAAATGACTGGTAAAAAGATTAATATTTCCTCCTTTTAAGTTAATTATTCCTTCCGGCTTAAGACTATTTAAACTTCCTGATAAATTAAGTTTTCCTTCGGCTTTAATATTTAAAATTGGTGCTTGATCAATAGTGATATTATCCTTTAAAATAAGAGATAATTTATATATGTTAATATTTTTTAATAAGCTATTTTTAGCAACACTTAATTGTGATGGATTTTGATTATTTAATTCTATTTTTCCATCATGTAAATTGATTTCTCCCCTCACAGAAGGTGCGATCGCACTTCCTGAAATATTCAAATTAGCAGAAGCGTTTCCCTGATAAAAACTATTAATATTTAAAGCCAAATCATCAATATTTAAGGTTAAGAAATCTTGATTAGAGGAAGTATTAACTAAAGGTAAGCTACCACTTAAAAGAATATTTCCCCCACTAAAATCACCAGTTAAACTAGGGATATTTAATTGACTAAAATCAAAAAATACCTGACCATTAATATTAGAAATTAATTGATCATCTAGTAATTTTCCTTGAATGATCCCATTATTTACTGTTAAAATTCCCTCAGTATTTAGCTGTTGAATAGTATTAGTTTCTTGGAGATATTTACCTTCAATAATTAAATCAATATTACCATCACCATCTAACCAATTAAGTTGATTATTAGTGATTATATTTAATAAACTAAAACCATCCTTATTCAAATTAACATCTAACTTAAAATCATCTTGTTTCGGTTTAGTCGAATTAGGAAAAACTCGAAAAGGAAGACTCCCAATTAACTGTAAAGATTGTTGATTATTTGTTAAATTACTACTAGCTAAAAAATCAATCCGAGAGTTTCTTAAGCCAAAACTAGCACTGGTTTTATCAATATTATTATCATTTATCTGTGCATTAACAACCTCAATATTACCTTTAGCGAGGGGATTTTCTTCACTACCACTAATTGCGATCGAAGTATTAACACTTCCTTTAATATCTAAAGAATCAGGTAAATTAGCAATACTTGCCAGATGAGAAAGAGGGAAATTAGATAAAGTAACTTCCCCCGATATTTTTTCGGGTTGAAAAGTACCAGTCAAAGATAAAATAGTATTATCACTTTGAATAATAATGGGTAAAAAAGTTAATAATTGATTATGATAACTACCAGTGACTTGTAAAAAGTTGCCATCATATTTACCCCATTGCCAAGAATAACCCTTCAAATCAAACTCTGCTTTTACCCCATTTTGAGAAGAAAAACCCAAATTAATAACGCCATTAATATTACCTTTCAAATCCTCTAAAGAAGGCAAATTACCATTAATATCTTTTTCTTGTTTTAACCTCAAGTTATTTTCTACCCCCTCCAAAATACCGATAGTTTTCAAAAGAGAATTACTATCAGAATTAATCACAAAAAGCGAAGGCAAAGAATAAGAAACAGAATTATTATTCTCAGGGGTAGATATTTGCTTATTACTTCCCCCCCCGACTAAGGGGGAATTAAGGGGGGATAATTCTTGCTTTCCCTCGCCATTGATAGAAGTCTGTTTCTCAGAAATTAAAGACAAACTATTATTTTCATTGTCAGAAGTATCATTAACTTGATTATCAGGGAGGTTAAGAGAAACACTCTCTTGCTTATTGCTTTCCCCCCTTATTAAGGGGGGATTAAGGGGGGATAATTCTTGCTTTTCCTCACCATTGATAGAAGTCTGTTTCTCAGAAATTAAAGACAAACTATTATTTTCATTGTCAGAAGTATCATTAACTTGATTATCAGGGAGGTTAAGAGAAACACTCTCTTGCT
>CAYPDC010000018.1:0-13443 GCA_964409355.1 uncultured Cyanobacterium sp. | reverse complement strand
TTCCCCCCTTATTAAGGGGGGATTAAGGGGGGATAATTCTTGCTTTTCCTCACCAGTGATAGAAGTCTGCTTCTCAGAAATTAAAGACAAACTATGATTTTTATTTTCAGAAGTATCATTAACTTGATTATCAGGGAGGTTAAGAGAAACACTCTCTTGCTTATTGCTTTCCCCCCTTATTAAGGGGGGATTAAGGGGGGATAATTCTTGCTTTTCCTCACCAGTGATAGAAGTCTGCTTCTCAGAAATTAAAGACAAACTATGATTTTTATTTTCAGAAGTATCATTAACTTGATTTTCACGAGAGTTAAGAGAAACACTCTCTTGTCTATTACCTCTCCCCCTTACTAAAGGAGGATTAAGGGGGGATACTTCTTGTTTTTCTTCACCAGTGATAGAAGTCTGCTTCTGAGAAATTAAAGACAAACTATTATTTTCATTTTCACCAGTATCATTAACTTGATTATCAGGGAGGTTAAGAGAAACACTCTCTTGCTTATTACTTCCCTTCATTACTAAGGGGGGATTAAGGGGGGATACTTCTTGTTTCTCCTCACCAGTCATAGAATATAAATCTTTTGCCGAAGCGTATATTCGTGGTTGAAAACCTTGAGATATATCAGAAAACTCGAAAAACTCCCAACTACTTAACAGATTTTGAATGTCTCCATCTTTTATTTCTATGGCTAATTGCAATTGTGGATTATCCTTCAGAGACACTAACTCCCCCGTAAACTGATACTCATTTTTTTGATGTTGCAGATTACCATTCATAAACTCAATCACATCATCTGTCATGGTTAACTCGCTAGTGAGAATATCTCCACGAAGATGATTTAAACTCGGTTGTTTGATAGTGAGAGAAGAAGCAGTAATGTCATAACTATTCAAATTGAGATTTACTTTCCCTGATAAAATTCCCCCTACTTGTTTAATTTCCGAAGGAAGATAGTTTTGCCAAGATTGGGTTACTTTATCTAAAGGTATCTCAACCAGATTCATCTGAAAGTTATCCACCTCTCTCAAACCGATTAATTTTGCTGTGTCTGTTTGCAAATCAAGGGATAAGGGTTGATATTGACTATCAAGTTTTAAGGCGAATTTATCTTCTCCATTACTATCATTCAAAGTTAACTCCAATCCTTGCTGAGGAGAAAAAGATAATCCCCCTTTCAGAGGAGAAAAATTTAAGTTAGCTATTTCTAGTTGATTAAGAGTCACATTTCCCTTTAATTGCGGTTGAGAAAGATTCCCCGTCAACTTTCCTTGAAAATTAAAATCACCCTGATAGTTAAATACACTCAAAGAAGAAGGTAAAGATAACTGAGATAAACTCATCTGTTGAGTAGAGACATCTAAATCAAAATCTTTTATTTGTTGAGTATTCGTATCTAAATTAATGATTCCTCTTGCCTGAAAATTATCACTAACTGCTTGATTAACTCGTAGATATTTACCATTCCAACCAAAAGAAACTTTCATCGGTTGAGTTAAAATACCAATTCCTTCTGTTAATAGTAAATTACCATCAATATCTATACTGTCAGCAGAAAGAGAATTAAGATTACCTCTAATAGATACATCTCCTTTCGCTTTCCCTGATAGGTTATTGATTTGAGATAAAGAAAAACCCTCAGTAACAGTTTTAGCAATAAAGTTATCTTTCTCTACTTTTACTTGAGTGACTTTAACTTCTCCTTGAGGTAAGTTGATTTTTCCTTCCCCTTCCATCTTAATATCTTGATTATTTTGCAAATCACCTTTGATGGTTAAACCCGCAGTTATCTTTCCTTTATCTATTCCTTCGAGATTGAGAATTTTATTGTCTTGATTGTCGGAGTTTTGACTATTAGAGATATTAGAGACAGAAGCTAATTGAGGGATGGGAAAATTATCAACTTCTACTCTGGTTTGCCAGTTATTGTTTTCTATATAAGTATCTTCTAAAGCAACTTGATTCCCTTCTAAGTTAAAAGAGAAATTTCCCGTTAATTTTAAACTGTCTTGGGTTAAGTTATGGGTTTTTCCTTGTAAGTTAAATTCTCCATCTAATAAAGAGTTTTGACATTTTAATTTTTCACAGTCAATAAAAGATAAATCATCTAAGGCAACTTTCTCCACTTCTATCTCAGCTAACCATGAATCTCTATTGAGTTGTAGGTTTTTAACTCTGGCTTCTCCTTGAGGTAAAGTGACATTAGAAACTCCTGTTAATTGGAAATTTTGGAAATCTTGCCAATCACCTGACAAGTTATAATTACCGTCAATCTTGCCTAAAGGAATGGGTAATGTCTGTTGTTGATAAAGGTTAAGGAGTTTCTCTCCGTCAATATCTTTTCCTTGCCAATCGAGATTAAATTTACTGTTACTTTTTTCTAAATTAACAAAGCCAATACCCGTGATTTCACCGCCGATTTCTGGCTTGATGGTTAAATCGTCTATATTTACTTGAGAATTAGTAATGGTTAAGTTAGCCTTCATCTCATTAACGGGAATCTTGTCTAACTTGATTTCTTTTTCGGCATTAGTAATATTAGCTTGAATGATTGGCTTGTTAACATCACCAAGAATTTTGACACTTCCTTTAATTTTGCCTTCAGTTTCTATGTTAATTGAGGGTAATTCTAAGGAGGAGATGACATCATCAATGGTTAATGATTGACTCGTATGCGCATTGATATTTAATTCTCTCCCTTGATTAATAACCCCCGTAACATTGGCTTGGATTAATCTTAAGTTGGTTTGAATGTTGTCTAATTTTATTTCTTCATTCTTTAAGAATATCTCTCCATTACTATTGGTTAAGGTATAGGCTAATTCGGGGAAGAAAACGTCAACTTGATTAAGATTAACTTTGCCTTCGATATTATTAAGGGTTTCGTTTTTAAATTCAAGGGTAAGATTACTATTGAGTTTCCCTGTTTTGATTTGTAAAGGTAATTCAATGAGATTAATTTGATTAAATGTATCGGTGAGAATATTATTGGTATTGACATTTAATAACCATTGGTTATCAGTAGGAGTATGAAATCCAGTAAGATTAACTTCTCCTCCTTTGACTATTTTTCCTTGGAGATTAAATAAGTTTTTGTCTTCTTCAAAGACAATATTTGCGGAAGTGATATTGACTTGGGTATGGTTTTGAGTGTCGAAGTTATTGTTAACGAATAAGTCGCTGTTATTTATTTTGATCTCATTAACATTTATCTTAAATCCTAATGGTAGCTCTTTTTGCTCATGATTTAATGTGAGTTGTAACCAACTATTATCTTTTTCTTGTTGTAAGTAAAATTTTCCTTGATTGAGGTTTATGTCTAAATTTAACTCTCTTGATGATAGTAGCTGTAAAGGGTTAAAGTTAATAATTACTTCTTCCACTATGGCAGAGTCATTTTCTGTCGGGGTAGATGCGATCGCACTTTTTCCCAGTCTAATGGTATTAAGGGAAATAAATTCTATATCTCCTAGTTTAACAGGGCGAGAAAGATAGTTACCGAGAGATTCCTCTATCAGAGGATTGAGTTTTTCTGTGGCAAAATACCAAGCATAGCTTGTGCCTCCCCCTAATGATAATAAAGTTAAGTATGTAAACCAACGCCAAAAGTTCGTCTGAAAAATGTTGTCTGTTATAATGGCTTTTTTTTGCCTAGAATCTGATAGGGGATAGTCGGAAGTGTCAATCATCTCTTTCTCAGTGGATTTTTGTCTGTCGTCTTTCTCTTTAGCTTACCTCAATTCTTTTTCTTCTGATTATTAACTATTTACCATTGACTATTAATTCATTCATAATTCTCTAAGAGTATCATGGAAATTTGGGCTACTTTAATCATCTTAATCATACCTCCTATTATTGGTGCAATTCCCTTAATTGACTGGTTTACTTATGCTGTTTCAGGAAAAGAATTGGCTAAATTAGGCACAGGAAATATCTCTGTTTCCGCCGCTTTTTATCATGGTGGTAAATTGGCAGGAATTTTGGCAGTATTATCGGAAGCAGGAAAAGGAGTGGGAGTGGTTTTATTGTCGAGGATATTTTTCCCTTCAGGTTCATTTTGGGAGATAATTGCCCTGATAATGTTAATTATAGGACGTTATTGGTGGGGAAAAGGAGCAGGGGCAACTAATTTGACTTGGGGTATTGTCGCCCATAATCCTCTCGCTGCTTTGTTAATCTTTATTTTGGGGGGAATTAGTTTTACTATCTGGCGTGAAAAGCAAACGGGAAGAATCAGTGTTTTAGTTTTGATGGTAGTGGTGTTATCGGCACAAAAAATTAATCATCCCGAATATATTTTATTTACTGTCATTTTAGCTTCTTTGATGATTTGGATTTATAAGCAAATGGCGGATGATTTAGAATTAAATCCCAGTGGTGTTAATCAGGATTCAGCAACAATGTTTCGTTTTTTTCGTGGCGATAGTGGTATTCTCAGTTTGAATGAGTCTCTCAATCCGCAAAAAGTTGGCGCAAAGGCTAGTAATCTTTCTCTGTTGAAAAAATGGGGTTATAATGTGCCTGATGGTTGGGTGATTCGGGTTGGTGATGATATTCACAAGTCAAGTCAATTTATCACCCCTTCTCCTCGCAACCCCTATGTAGTTAGATCGTCTGCGGTAGATGAGGATAGTTTATCGGTTTCGGCGGCGGGGATTTACGATAGTTTTGTCAATTTAACGGATTTTGACAGTCTTTCTCAAGCTATCATTGATTGTTTTTCATCTTACCAGAGTGCGATCGCGCTTGACTATCGAGAAAGGCAACATCTAGCAGAAAAGACTATGGCGGTGATTATTCAGCAACAAATCAACGGTATATTTTCAGGTGTCGCTTTTAGTAGAGATCCCGTTAATCAATTAGAGGATGCGGTGTGTATTGAGGCAGTGGCAGGAATGGGGTTGTCTTTGGTATCAGGGGAGGTTACTCCACAACAGTATCGAGTTTATTTCCCTGATGTGAGAGTAGAAGGAGAGGGAGAGATGCCTGTAGAGGTATTGCAGAATTTAGGGGAAATTACTAGAGAAATTGAGCAACTATGTCACCGAATCCCTCAAGATATAGAATGGACTTATGACGGTGAAAGAATCTGGTTACTGCAAACTCGCCCCATTACTACTTTACAACCATTATGGACAAGGAAAATCGCCGCCGAAGTTATCCCCGGAGTGATACGCCCTTTAACTTGGTCAATTAATCAACCTCTTACCTGCGGTGTCTGGGGGGAAATTTTTTCTATCGTTTTAGGCAAAAAGGCACAGAAACTGGACTTTAGTAAGACTGCAACGCTCCATTATGACCATGCTTATTTTAATGCTACCTTATTGGGAGAGATTTTTTTATTGATGGGTTTACCTCCTGAAAGTTTAGAATTTCTCACCCGTGGCAGTAAGTTTAGTAAGCCTCCTCTTTCGGCAACAATGGCTAATTTAAAGGGTTTGTGGCGTTTACTGCAAAGGGAGTGGAATTTAGGCACAGATTTAGCCCATGATAGCGATCGCTATTTTACACCGATTTTGGACGAATTGCAAGACATTGCTCCGAAAAATTTATCGCCGAAACAATTACTCGATCGCATCGATAATATTTTAGAGGTTTTGAAAAAAGCGACTTATTATAGTATCTTAGCACCGTTAAGTTTTAGTTTAAGACAGGCAATATTAAAGGTTAATCCCGATGATTTAGACTATAATGAATCTCCTGAAATTACCTCTATTAAGGCACTAGAAAAAATTGCGATCGAGACTCGGAAATTATTATCAAAATCAGAATTAAATAGTATTGACTGTAATAACTATCCCGCATTTTTTGCCTATTTATCTGAATCAACGGAAGGAGAAGCAGTGTTAAATCGTTTAGAAGAATGGTTAAAAGAATATGGTTATTTAAGTGAAACTGCCACAGATATAGCCGTGGCTAGATGGGTAGAAGATCCAAGTCAGATGCGATCAATGTTTGCTAAATTTGTCTGTGACAAACAGATGCAATCAACCATAGAAAAAAATAAGCATCAATCATGGAAAATAGACATAGTGCAGACTAGACTGAATATAAAAGGAAAAGTTAGTCAAATTTACTCTCAACTTTTAGCTCATTTACGGTATAGTATTTTAGCCTTAGAAAAAAAATTAATTAAAGAAAATAAACTGAATAATGAGGGAGATATATTCTTTTTAAAGTTATCAGAAGTTAAAGAAATAATTAACAATAAAGATAGAGAAATAAGTGATTTTCAAAAATTTGCAAGACAAAGAAAATTAACATGGGAAGAAAATAAGCAAATTAAGCGAATACCCTATATTATTTATGGAGAAACACCGCAAATCAATTTCAAAAATCAACCCTCAACATTGACAACAGAAAATTACTATCAAGGCATTCCTGCTAGTATTGGTATCAAAGAAGGAAAAATAAAAATAGTCAGAAATTTGACAGAAGCAAATAACATCGATAAAGAGACAATTATTGTTGTGCCTCATACTGATGCAGGATGGACAACCATTCTTACCCAAGCAGGAGGCATTATCTCGGAAGTCGGAGGAAAACTCTCTCACGGGGCGATTATTGCTAGGGAGTATCGTATTCCTGCGGTGATGGATATTCCCCACGCCACTGACATCTTCCAAGATGGGCAACTGGTAAGGCTTAACGGTAATCAAGGCTGTGTTGAAATTATTAGCTAAATTCGGAGTTAGGATTTAGGAGTTAGGAGTTAGGAGTTAAAGTTAACGGCTCTATTACAGTAGTTATGATAAATTAATAGAAAATAATTAACATAAACTTTGATAGCCAAAGTACGAGAAATATTAAAACATGAGTGAAAGATGGATAGTAATAATTGGCAAGTTATCAATAAGTTTGTGGAAATAAAATCCCAGTGGTTAACGTTAATTGGTGAAAAAATTAGAGATCATCAAGGTAAAATTTTAGATTATTGGAGAGTAGAAAAAGATGACTCCTTAATTATAATTACTAAGTATAAAAATTCTCTAGTTTTTCCAAAACAAACCTTTAGGGTAGGAATTAATCTCGTTACTCTTGATTTCCCTGGGGGGAGAGTAGGGAAAGAAGATAATTTAGAAGATACTGCTTACAAAATTTTGCAAAGAGAATTAAATTTAACATCAGATCAAATTAATTTTATTTCCCCTATTAATCATAATGGTTTTATTATCAATAGTTCCTTTAGTAATCAAAAATTATGGGGGTTTTTTTGTGAAATCAATCCTCACATTTCCCTTGAGAGTTTATCTGTCGGGGCAATTTATGCTCTTCATAGTAGTGATTTTCAACGATTGTTAGGGGATTTACAGTGTCTTCAGTGTCGCAGTTTACTTTTCGAGTGTGTTTATCAAGGATTAGTTGCGACTTTTTGAAAATAAAGTATAAAATTTAACTGAAAGATAGATCTTTTTAGTGTCCACTTGGGCAACATTGTAAACTTCACACCGCCATCATACTTTAATTATGACTACTCAGACTTTAATTCCTAGCTACAATCATAATCTTGATTTTATCCGTGATGAAATTAGGGCTTTATTAGAAAAAGGCTGTATTAGCCGTCATCAACCTTTATATGTTTTAGCAAATTTTGTTCCTCCTAGAGAATGGTTAAATGTTGAAAGACACTTGGAGGATCGGGACTTCTTACTGCGCGATCGCATCTGTGATTTATTGACGGAAGAAACTTGGGATAATGATTAAGGGTGAGTAATGAGTAATGTAGGGGTTGATATATTCAACCCTTACGGAGTAGGGAGTAAGAAATTCTCTAAAACTTATCACCTGACACCTGAAACCTCTCAATTATTAATTAACATCTCTTGCCTGACGGAAAATTTTAGCGGCAAACTCAGGGTTTTCTCTCATGCGTCTAAATAACAACGGCATATCCTGATAATGTTGTTTGATTAAATCTTCATCTTCCTCTCGGATTTTACCAGCTAAAAAAATTAGTTTATCCTCATCTAAGTCTAAATATTGGGCTAGTTGACGGATAATGTCTTCTTTTGGTGGATTTCCTCGCTCATTCTCTAGTTTAGACAGATAAGTAAAATCTATACCCAACTTATCTGCTAACTCTCTTTGATTATATTTTTTTTCCTTTCTTGCCTGTTTGATTAACTCTCCAAAAGTTTTTACTTCCATCATAATTCGATACTTGAAAAAATTTTCAACTTTTCCTTGACTAAAAATTCAACATTAGTTATTATCATAATATCATATTGAATAAAAAATCAAGTTTACATTATGAGTCAGGTAGAATTACAACTAACCCAAGGGCAGATTATGTCTGCATTACAAGCATTACTGAGTAAATATCAGCAAAAAGAAGGAAAAATCACCACTAAAGAGGAGGCGGTTGAGAAAGAAAAAAACAAAGTTTTATTAACAAAAGTTGCTGATTATACGGTTAATAATATTGTTAATAGTATGGCAACTTTACAGTTAGATTTTAGTAATTTAACCAAAGAAATTGCTACTCGATTAGAAACAGAGTCTAACGTTTTAATTGACTTAAAAAAAGCCATTACTGTTGAAGAAGAAAGATTAGAAGAATTAACGCAAATTCGCTTAGTTGCTGATGGTTTATATCTTCTGCGACAAGGGCAACAAGAGAAGTTAAAATTATTAGAAAATAAGATCGAAGAAGCTAAAAATACTATTCAGATTCAACAGGAAAAATTAAGAAAAAATTGGGAAAAAGAACAGGCTGAATTTGAAGTAAAAATAGCTGATAATTTACAATTATTAGAGGAAAAAAGAGAAAAAGAAAAAGCTGATTATAATTACCATTTACAAATCACCAGAAAAAGACTTACAAATCACCAGAAAAAGACAAATGGATGATTATGAGGAAGAAAAGAGAAATCAAGAAAGAGAATTGAGTTTATTGGCTAAAGAAAAAAATAAATTATGGCAGGAAAGAGAGACTATTTTAGCTAGTCAAGAAGAAGAATTTAAGGCTAATCAAGAAAAAATTGCGGGTTTTGATGAACAAATTAAAACCGAAGTTAATAAAGCTCGTAGTGAGGCTATTCAAGAAGCAGATAGAGAGGCTAAAGTTAAGGCTAATTTAATTGAAAAAGAATGGGAAGCTACTAAGCAAGGTTATGAATTTAAGATTCAATCTTTAGAGGCAAAAATCGCTTTACAAAATCAACAAATAGATGCGATCGCACTTCAATTACAAAATGTGACTAATCAGGCTCAAAGTTTAGCATTAAAAGCCTTTGAATCTAATAGTAATTAGGAAAGGCGAAAAAATTTGTGGGTGATGATAGGGAAAAGGGAAAAAGGAAAAGTATTAATAGTTTAATTCATTTAGGAGAAAAAAACATGGCAATTAATTCTAAAAGTACAAAAGCAGAAATTATCGCCGCTTATCAAGAATTAGAAAAAGCAAAAGCGGAATTAGAAAATCAAATTAAAGCCCAAAAACAAAGTAATGTATTATCGGAAAAAAAGACAAATCTCCCAAATACTGTTATTACTAATCAAACAAAAAATGTTTCTGAAAATAATCCTAAAATTATGAATATATCTAATAATAATATCAGTCAAATTATCCAAAACTTAGAAGCCTTACAAGTGAGTTTTGGAGGCGCAGTGAGTCAACTTTCTGAGCAACTAATTGCGGAGGCTTCTACCGTCGAAAAATTGCAAATAAACATTCAGGAAGAAATTGATAAATTAAGAGAATTGCACGAGTTAGAAACCATAGAAGAAAATACATTAAACGAATTAATTAATGATTATCAAACCAGTGAAAAAACCTTTATTTTAGAATATGAACAAAGACAGGAAACTTTGCAACAGGAATTAGAAACTTTAAGTAAAGAATGGCAAAAAGAACAGGAAAATAAAATCAGAGAAATAAAAACTCGTAACGATAACTATTATACCAATCAACAACGAGAAGAAGAAGAATATACATATAATTTACAGCTAGAAAGACAACTAGATCAAGAAAACTATGATCAAGAAATAAACAGTCTTTATAAAGAATTAGAGGAAACGAGACAGCAACAGGAAAAAACATGGGAAGAAAGAGAAAAAGCGTTAGTTGAGAGAGAAAAACAATATGAAGATGCGAAACAAAAAGTAAGAGAATTTGAGAATAAACTTAACTCAGAAATTAAGAAAGCGAAGGAAGAAGGCAAAGGAATTGGAACTTATCAAGGGAAGGTTAAATCCGACTTAAGACAGAAGGAAATAGAGGGAGAAACTCAAAACTATTTATTAAGAATACAGGCTTTAGAGTCAACTATTAATAATAATGAAAATCGCATTAATAACCTATCTAATCAATTAGAATCTGCCTTAAAACAAGTTCAAGATTTAGCAGTTAAAGCCATCGAGGGTACATCTAATCGGAACTCTTTTGAAGCCATAAAAGAGGTAGCTTTAGAACAAGCAAAAAATCAACAAAAAAGTAAGTAATTCCACTAGTAATTAGGGATTGGGAATTAGGAATTAGGTTAAAGAATTTACAAAAAATGTCGAAATGTGTCAGGTGGCAAGTGTTATAGCAATCAGGTTTCAGTTATGAGATTATCGTGAGAGTGGGTGTCAGGTGTCAGAATAGTCATGGAGTAGAGGGTTTTTTTATTCGGTTATGATTTCTCACAAATGATTCCCGATTGCTATATAACAATTAGACATCTGGTAAAAATTAAGATTTTTTGATAATTAGGGCTTATAGCCAGAATTAGGTTGATGTCTATTGTGGACTTTGAAATTATTAAAATTTCCTCAATACCCTGTTGCCTGTAGCAGTCGTTGCTTTTCTCAACGTAAACATACAATTAATTTCACTCATCCACTTAACACTGTCAGAAATTCCAAAAAAATTAATATTTCCTTTTCGAGAAAAGAGACAAAATTAAAAGTAAAGAGTTGATCATCCCAAAACTCTGAACATTAACAACTAATGGAGTCATAAATGTCAAAAATCAAAGTAGCCATTAACGGATTCGGGCGCATTGGCAGACTGGTATTTCGTGCCGGATTAGCTAATCCAGATATTGAATTTGTTGGTATAAATGATCTTGTCCCATCCACAAATATCGCCTATCTACTCAAATATGATTCTACTCATGGACGTTTTCAGGGAGAAGTGGAAGCCTCCGAAGAAGGGATTTTAGTTGACGGCAAATTAATTCCCTGTTATTCCATCCGTAACCCTGAAGAATTACCTTGGGGAGATACAGAAGCAGAGTATATTGTCGAATCCACTGGTTTATTTACCGACTATGAAGGAGCAAAAAAACATCTTACCGCAGGGGCAAAAAAAGTGGTTATTTCCGCACCCACAAAAACTCCTGATCAAGTACCTACTTTATTAGTAGGAGTTAACCATCACAGTTATGATCCTAGTAAAGATGATATAGTCTCTAATGCCAGTTGTACAACTAATTGTTTAGCACCTATTGCCAAAGTGATAGACAACAATTTTGGTTTAGCCGAAGGATTAATGACTACAGTTCACTCTATGACAGCCACTCAACCCACCGTTGACGGTATGAGTAAAAAAGATTTACGGGGAGGACGTGGTGCTTCACAAAACATTATTCCTGCCTCTACAGGTGCGGCAAAAGCAGTGGCTTTAGTGTTGCCTCAATTAAAAGGAAAATTAACAGGGATGGCTTTCCGTGTGCCTACTCCTAATGTTTCTGTGGTGGATTTAACTTTTAAAACTGAAAAAGCCACCAGTTATGAGGAAATTTGCCAAAAAATGAAGGAGGCTTCTGAGGGTGAGTTAAAAGGCATTTTAGGTTATACTGATGAGCCTGTAGCGTCTTCTGACTTTATCACCGATTCCCATTCGAGTATTTTCGATGCTGGTGCAGGAATTGAGCTTAATTCTCACTTTTTTAAGGTGGTTTCTTGGTATGATAATGAATGGGGTTATTCATGTCGTATGATTGACCTTATTTTATCTATGGCAAGTAAGTAATTATTAACTGACGTTACGCACTCATTCATCTGTTGAGTTTTATTAGGTTTCAGGTATCAGGTTTTAGGTTTGCTCCGTGTCATATAAGAATAAAGCCCAAGATTAAGGAAAAAGAATTAATTTAAAGCCATTGTGCAAAAAATACGATTATTCTTGCCTTAAGCCACGAAAATAGTTATGGATGCTTTTAACCTGCTACCTGCTACATTTCGACTACGCTCAATGCACCGCCGGCTACCTCCCATGGACAATTAATTATCTTTTTGCGTAACATCAGTTATTAAAAGGGAACAGGGAATAGGGAACAGTTAGGTGATTTCTAATAATAAATATACCTGTATGATCCCTCCTAACCCCCCTTAACAAGGGGGGAATTATAAAGAAAATTGGTAAATTCTTTCTAGGAAACCGCCTTAAAATGCAGAATTTAGGATTAAAAATTAAGAGGTGTCAGGTGTTATTTTATTTCTTCCCATGCTTCCCACTCCTCCCTTTCTCCCCACTCCTTACTCATTACTCCTTACTCCTTAGTCACTTAGTCAAATGATTAGAATTGGTAACGGTTACGATTTACACAGATTGGTTGAAGGTAGAAAACTTATTCTTGGAGGGGTGGAAATTGACCATCATCTCGGTTTATTGGGTCATAGTGACGCAGATGTGTTGACTCATGCTATTATGGATGCTTTATTAGGGGCGTTGAGTTTAGGCGATATTGGGCATTATTTTCCCCCTTCTGAGCCAAAGTGGGCTGGAGCTGATAGTATGGAATTATTTTCTCAAGTTTATAAATTAATTCGAGATAAAGGTTGGTCTATTGGTAATATTGATAGTGTGATTGTGGCGGAACGTCCAAAGTTAAAACCTCATTTACCTGCAATGATTAAGTCTCTTGCTGATAAAATTGCGATCGCACCTGATTTAATTAGTATTAAAGCGACTACCAATGAAAAATTAGATTCTGTGGGTAGAGAAGAAGCTATCTGTGCTTATGCGGTGGTGTTATTGATAAAGGACTAATTAGGATCTGCTGAAAAAGTCGAAAAAATCACATTGTGCGTAACGTCAGTTGCTCATGTAAATGTAATCATGGCAACTTTCATGCACAGCTATCAGATTATTGATGGGGTTGGTATTTGAAGCACAGAAACGGAAAGCAAAACCGGGGTGGATGTTATTTCAATGGTTCAGTTTTGAGGTTTTGCAAAAAGATAAAATCATTGAGAAAATGAATGATTGAAAAGGCAACGGAATTAAACCAAGCCGACAATAACATTATTCGATTAGTCAAAACTGTAAATAGTTATTGGACTGCTCCTGATTTAAAAGTAGCATCTAAACCAGGAGATTATACAGATGTTTTATTCAATGATGTAGAAGTCAATACTTTTCAAACTGATTATGCGATGAACGTGAGAACATTATATCGTCAACAATTGACACTCCCACCGACAAATCAAAGATTATGTCGGGGGATTCTTACCTCACA
>CAYPDC010000017.1:1489-47324 GCA_964409355.1 uncultured Cyanobacterium sp. | reverse complement strand
TAGTGATGGGAGAATCCCCCACTACAGCCGTAGGTTTAGTGAGGGTGAATGTCAAGATGACAACTAGCTTAATTGATATTGAGACGTTAATTTTAGCCGGGGGTAAAAGTTCGAGAATGGGGCAAGATAAAGCCCTTTTAATGGTTAATAATCAACCTTTATTATTAAACACATATTCTGTTGCTCAACAAGTATCAAATAAAGTTTCTGTGATTACTTCAACGGTAGAAAAATATCAAAAATTGCTACCCTTTGACTGTAATTTTATTCAGGAATCAAACCCTTTTCAGGGGGCATTAATGGCTTTTGCGGAGGGGTTGAGATATGTGGAGTCGCAATGGGTTTTTCTTTTGGCTTGTGATTTACCTTTTTTAACGGTTAAAGAAATAGAGTTTTGGTTAGAACAATTATTAACAATAAATACCAAAAAAGAAAGTTTTAGTTCGGAAAAAGAAGATTATATAGCTTTTTTACCTCAAACAGAAAAGGGTTGGGACTGCCTATGTGGGTTTTATCATACTGATTGTTTAGGCTCATTAAATGCTTATTTAAAAGAGGGAAATCGGTCTTTTCAAAAATGGTTAAATAGGGAAAAAGTTTATCCTCTTTTGGTTCAAACTAAACAGGTTTTATTTAATTGCAATACACCATCAGATTATCAATTAACCTGAAAAATCTTTATAGACTTCAAGGATAACTTAAGCGTACAACATTCAAACAATCGGGATGACAGGATTTGAACCTGCGACTCCTTCGTCCCGAACGAAGTGCGCTACCAAGCTGCGCTACATCCCGCTCAATAGAAATTAGATTATAACATATATTTCGTTAATTTAATTGTCAAGACGATAAAAATTTAATCGTTATCGGTTAGAATTCATCCGGTTGAATTAAATTTCTCATTTTTACAATACCTTTTTTGATTCTCCGAGAAACAGTAATCACACTCACTCCCAATAAATCTGCGGTTTCTTTTTGAGTCAAATCCTGTAAGAACACAAATTCTAACACTTTACGAGTACCATCTTCCAATTGAGATAAGGCATTTTGTAAACGAATTTTGTCTTCTTGTGCCAGTTGAAAACTACGATAACGTTGATCTGTTAAACAATCTCCCAAAGTGGTGCGATCATCATCTTCATTGGTGTTAATATCTAAACTAATCGGTTCACGATTTTGATGGGCTAATTTGACATCATGCCATTCTTGGAGCGAAACCCCCAATTCTCGTGCAATTTCTTGATCTGTTGGTTGACGATTTAACTGACTTCTTAATTTTCTGACAATACGATTTGACTGATTTTTCAACTCAAGACAACGACGAGGAATACGAATAGAATATCCTTTATCCCTCAAATAATGCTGTATTTCGCCCCGAATGTAGGGAATAGCAAAGGAACTAAAAGCAAATCCCTTCTCTACATCATAGCGATCGATCGCTCTGATCAAACCAAGACAACCTACCTGTAATAAATCGTCATAACTTTCCTGACATTGATTTAGCCAATGACAAACTTCCTTACGCACCAATCCAATATTTAACTCTAAAATCCGATTCCTCACTTTAAGATCTTGAGTTTTACTATAGCAAGTAAAAAGTTTTTCGTTTTCCTGTTTGTATTCAGAATGTGTTTTAACGGGATTCATGGCATTTGTCTCAATCAACTATAAATTTGGCAAGTACAATAAGTGTGAATATAGTTAGCAATAATTTTAGCAATAATTTAATATTAATTAATTTTATTTATATTTATTATCTTTAATCTAACTTTATTTTATTTGATAGACTTGTAATAAAACAACAGGATATTCACGGTATTTTTGGATTAAATTTCTGCAAACGCCAACTATTTATAACTATTTATACGGATAAACCATTAATCTTACAACTCCGAACTCCAAACTCAGGGTGATTCCAACCACACGGGAGGTAGTTGAGTTGGGCGAGTTGGCAATTGCATTAACCCCATTTCCGTTAAACGAATCACTGTTTTAAGGGATTCTACTAAATCGGGATCGAAACGAGTACCATTGTAACCTTGACATTTTTCTAAGGCATCAGAAAGGGTATAAGGAGGGCGATCGCCTCTTGGCTGAGTCAATTCTTGAAAATAGCTGACTAAGCCTAAAATTCGGGATTCTAGGGGGATTTCCGAGGCTTTTAAACCGTCAGGGGTACCGCTCCCATCCCAATATTCCAAATGGTGTAATACAATTTCGTTAATGGGTTGCAATTCTGTCATGGAAGATAGTAAACGAGAACTAAGAATAGATCGGTCCTTCCAGAATTGGGCAGTTTCGGGGTTTTGGCTTTTGCGTTCAAATACTTCTGGGGGTGCTTCGGCTAAACCAATGCGAAACAGTAAACCTGCTAATCTTAAGCGTCGCAGTCGGATGGTAGGCAAATCGAGAATTTGCCCCAAGGTTTCCGCCAGTGCGGACACTTGCAAACTAGCACAAGGATTAAAGGGATCATTCTGATCGACTCTTTGTGCCATGCGTAAAAATGCCTGTAGTTTACTCGCCCCTAAATTGCGGTTTAATTTCAGTGCTTGTCCTTCTAATTCCCGTAATTCCTTTGTTTGACGATTGACGGTGTATAATTCCTCTTGACTCATCTGAAGATAGGAGACAACACGATTGACAACTCCAGACAAGTCCACTGTACCACTAGCCGAAATATGTTTTAGGTGCGATCGCCCCTCATCTAATTGTTTTGCTAAACTGGGGTTATAGGAAGAAATATCTTGAGTAAGGATAGCAAAAGCCTGTTCTACCAAGGTGCGATCGAAAGTCCACAAACCATAAAACTTCCTTTCTGTATCGATTTGTGGTTCAGTACCCCGATAATATTCATCAGGAGATAACTCATGACAAAGTACCATCGCCGCATAATCTGGTGCTAAAATTACTAAATTCCACTCCTCTACTAAATTATCATCTTCCCAGAGGTGGACTAAATCCACATTGGGCAGTTGACTGGTGGGATGTTGGGCAAAACCACTGTCAGCCACCGCCGCAATAGTTACATGACGAGAATGTAGTGCTAAATCTCGATAGCGATCGGCTTCTTGTAAATACCATTTACCCCTTTGAAAGGTGACAAACACCAAAGGCTTATATTCTTCTTGCTCATATTGGTGTTGAAGGATATGATCTTCTAGGGCATGACAAAGGGCAACTAAAGTATTTTTAAAATAAACACCATAGCTAGAGGGTAGTTTATCTTCACCGAGAAGATGTTTTAATTGATTCAAAGTCGAATCTTTCTGCATGATTTTCCGATAAGGGATTTTGCTTCCATCCATCTAATTCTACTAGAATAAGGTAGGCAATAACTAGAGGTTAACAAAACTCATCTTTTGCCTAATCTTTTTTCCGAACATCGAACACTACTTCTGATGTCCTTCTGCGATCGCACGGCTACAACACCAATCACTAGGGAGAGTGGAAGGCCAACCCATTTCAATGGCTTCCTTACAAATTGTCATAACCGTTAACTGACAATCGATTAACTGGAAGTCTTCCTTTTGGCACTGTTTGAGACTATGTTTTAAAATAGAGTCATCCTGAAATTCGATGGTTTTATTACACTGAATGCAGACTATGTGATGATGATGATGGGGATAAGGGTGATTCAGTTCGTAGTGTTTATGACCTTCGGCTAGTTCTAATTCCCTTAAAACCCTCATTTTGGTCATTAATTTGACACTGCGGTAAATAGTGGATAGGCTGATGTTTTCTCCTGTTTCGCTTAACATGATGTGTAATTCTTCGGCGCTGAGATGATTCCCTTGAGGCAAATTCTGAAAGACTTCGAGAATTTTCTCTCTTTGAGGAGTCATGCGCCAACCTCTGGAGTTCAGTTTTTTCTTGATGGAAGCCGTAATATCTAAGGACATAACTAACTTGAGTCGTGACGATGGTTTAGTTCTATGATACTTTTCTTTTGACCCTATTTGCAACTATTTCCCTCTAATTGAGAATAAATATTATTAATTAATCAGTAAGAATATTTCCTAAGTACCAAAATATATCAATATGTATTTTGGTGTTTGCTGGTGTTTTAGAGGGTTTAGTCGATCGCACCCCAATTAATAAAGGTATGTTTGTGGGCAGTGACTAAATTTTGCTCCATTTGCCACCCCGCCCAAAAAGCAACACTTCCTAAACCTATCACCGACAATATCACTAATTCTAAGGTTAATTGAAATTGTAGGGATGAGGAAGGAATTTTTATTTGTTTAATTGTTTTTTGTAGCCGTCTAATTGGTTTCATGATGTTAAAGTAAGATATATTTACTACATGAAGTAGAGGCTTCGTATTTTAGCCTCCACATTATTCCTTACTGAGTTAAGCCTAAATGTAACTTAATCGCAATATTAACTATAGTCATTATATTTTGATTAAGAGTAAAAATGCGATCGCCTTTCAATCTTTCTTTAAAAATTGTCCTAATTTGTTGGGCTTGAATTTTAGAGTCTTCAGGCAAACCCGATTCATTTTTACGAAGAAACACCTCAAAAGGATAAACTTTGATTGTGTTAGAAGTGATAGGCAATACTGTAACGGTAGAAGCCATGCGATTATTGATGTCATTACTGACAATTAAAACAGGACGAGTTTTGGCTATTTCTGAACCAATAGTCGGACTAAGATTAGCATAGAAAATATCACCACGTTTCATCACTTAATCCATCTCCTGCTAATACATCCCATGAATCATCAATTTCCTTGTTAGCTTCCCTGTAGGCATTTTCCAATTCTTTTTCACGGAGTAAAATTAAAGCCTCTTCAACTATTTGTGAAATAGACTTACAATCTTTACTCTTTTTGTAACTATCCATAAATACTGCTAAATCAGCAGAAATGGAGATAGACATTTTTCTTGCACTCATAGCTTACTAAAAAGTAGTTATTTTTTTTCTTACTTAATAGTAACACTTTATTTTCTTAGTTTCAGAATTTTTATCTTAACTGTTCAAAAATTGATGGCGGTGTTTTCTCAGGTATTAAATTTAAATCTGCTGTCATAGTCTGTTTCTCCGTATAAGTTAAAACTGATAGTTGGTTGATTTCCTACAACCTGTATCTGGATTTGGTTCAAGCATGGATAAATATAACCAAGGGGATTCATTTAATAATTTTCTCATTAAAGGTACGATCGCACCCAGTCTTTTTAGATCATCAGGGGTAGTTTCGAGGATGTCCTCCAAATCAGTCAAAAAACGATAAAGACGATACATAGAAGCCGTTTTAGATGGCATAAAAACAGTTTTTAAAGGGAGGCACACCCCGTTATTATCCACTAACCAATCTTTTTCTTTCATATATAGGAAACAAATATATTTATAATTATTCTAAATAGGCAAAATGAAGGGAAGATAAAAACAAAATTAATCCTTGATGAATAAAGTAATACTGGCATCTTGCCTGTAAAATCTCACCGCAAAAATTATCAACTATATCAATTATGTCAAAAACTCTTATCCATCAATATCGCCGAGACTTGGAAAGCCGAAAAAGATACGGCGGTAGTAGTAATGAAAGTTCAATCCGTTATGCTTTTGCAACTTTACTCAACGGTTATTGTAAGCCCAAAGATTTTTTATTGGTGGAGGAGTTAACGATTAATAGCAGTTTAAATAAACCCATTCGTCTTGATGGTATTGTCAAGGATGCCTTAAGGTTAGATTGGGGATATTGGGAAGCAAAAGACGAAAAAGACTCTTTAGATGCTGAAATTGAAGCAAAATTTAACAAAGGTTATCCTAACGATAATATTCTTTTTGAAGATACGAAAACCGCCGTCTTAATCCAAAATGGCACGGAATCTCTACGCATTGACATGGCGGATGATGACGCTTTAGATATTTTACTTAACCAGTTTTTAGACTACGAAAGGGCAGAAGTTAAAGACTTTAGACAGGCTATCAGTAATTTTAGTCAAGATTTACCTACTATAATTGATACTCTCAGAGAATTGATCGATCGACAAGATCCCCCCCTAGCCCCCCCTTATAAAAGGGGGGAATCGGAAAAAGAAAAAGCCCCCTTTATTCAAGAAAACTTAGACAAAAAAGCCCCCCTTATTAAGGGGGGTTGGGGGGATCAAAATTCCCTTATTAAGGGGGGTTGGGGGGATAAAGTCAATCAGCAATTCATCAAAGCAAGGGATAAATTTCTCAAAATCTGTCAAGAATCCATTAATCCAGACATCAAAATAGATGATATTAGGGAGATGATTATTCAACATATTTTGACAGAGGATATTTTTACTAATATTTTTAGTGATGCCCAATTTCATCAAGAAAATAATATCGCTAAACAATTAAATGAAGTTATCAAAACTTTCTTTACTGGTAGTCTGAAAAAGAACACTTTTAAAACTATTCAAAGTTATTATAATGCCATTATTCGCACTGCTTCAAGTATCGTTAATCATCAGGAAAAACAGAAATTTTTGAAAGTAGTTTATGAAAATTTTTATAAAGCCTATAACCCGAAAGAAGCTGACAGATTAGGAATAGTTTATACTCCTAACGAAATAGTTAAATTTATGGTAGAAAGTACCAATCATTTATTAGAAAAACACTTTAATAAAACATTGGGAGATAAGGGAGTAGAAATACTTGATCCTTGTACGGGTACTGGTACATTTATTACAGAAATTTTATATTATTTATTAACAAGAGATATTGAGTATAAATATAGAAATGAGATTCACTGTAACGAGATGTCAATTTTGCCCTATTACATTGCTAACCTCAATATTGAATATACTTATCAGCAGAAAACGGGAAAATATTTAGAGTTTAATAATATCTGTTTAGTGGATACCTTAAACCCAACAGATAAGGGCGAAAAACAGTTAAGTATGTTTGCGATGAATGAGGAAAATACAGAGAGAATTAAACGACAAAATGAGAAAAAAATCTCGGTAATTATTGGCAATCCTCCCTATAATGCTAAACAGGAAAATTTTAACGATAATAATGCTAATCGTAAATATGATTCGATCGATAAAAGAATAAAAGATAGTTATATTAAAGAAGGTACTGCTCAAAATCAAATCGTGGTTTATGATATGTACACCCGTTTTATTCGTTGGGCAACGGATAGGTTAAATGATGAGGGAATTATCGCTTTTATTACTAATTCTTCTTTGATTGATGCAAGGGCTTTTGATGGTTTTAGAAAGTGTTTAGAGAATGAATTTGACTATATTTATATTATTGATTTAGGGGGAAATATTCGAGCAAATCCGAAGTTATCGGGTACAACTCATAATGTTTTTGGCATTCAAACAGGAGTAACTATTAGTTTTTTAATTAAGACAAAAGAAAAATCAAAATTACCCTGTAAAATTTATTATAGTCGCCGTCCAGAATTTGAAACTAACACAGAAAAATTAGCTTTTATTAGTCAACATAATTTAAAGAATATTATCGATGAATCTGAATTAATAAAACCTGATAACAAACATAATTGGATTAATCAAACAGATAATGATTTTGATGATTTAATACCTTTAATTGATAAGGATGTGAAGGGAAGTAAAGTTAAAGCAATTAAAAATGAAGCAACAGGAGAGTTAGAAAATAAAGTTTGTGATGAAGCAATTTTTCAATTATTTTCTGTCGGAGTAGAAACAACTAGAGATGATTGGGTTTATGATTTTGATTTAGATAACTTAGAGAAAAAAGTTAAGTTTTTTATAGAAAAATATAATCAATCTATTGATAAAAATAATAAAGATTTAATAATAAAATGGAGTTCATCTTTAGATAGGTATTTTGAAAGTAAAAGAAAAGTCAATTTTAATAAAAAGTTAATTCACAATTCATTATATAGACCTTTCATTAAGATTAAACATTATGGAGAAAAAATATTAAATCATCGATTAACGCAAAATCATTATGAAATGTATTCAGATGATTTAAAAAATGAAAATATTGTAATTGTTTTTTCTGGGGTAGGTTCAAATAAGCCTTTTCATTGTATATCAAGTATTAATATTGTTGATCGAGGTTTTATTGAAACTTGTCAATGTTTGCCATTATATCGCTATGAAAAAGGAGAGAGAATTGAAAATATCACCGATTGGGCATTAAACCAATTTAAACAATATTACCGTAGGGGTTTAACACTGTTAAACCCAACCTCACCAGAAAATCAAAACATCCCCTCACCAGAAAATAAAGACATCACTAAAGAGGATATTTTTTATTATGTTTATGGAGTTTTATATAACCCAGAATATCGAGAAAAGTATGAGTTAAATTTAAAGAGAGAGTTTCCTCGAATACCTTTTTATGATCATTTTTGGCAATGGGCGCATTGGGGTAAAAAGTTGATGGATTTACACCTTAATTATGAGACAATTAAACCTTATAATTTAAAGAGAATAGATTTACCTTTAACTTCCTCAAGTAATGATGAAAAATCCCCCCTAACCCCCCTTAGTAAGGGGGGAAAAACAGCTAAAGTTAAGTTAAAAGCGGATAAAGTTAAACATAAAATCTTTGTTGATGAGGTGACGACTTTAACAGAAATTCCCCCTTTAGCATGGGAATATAAACTAGGAAATCGTAGCGCTTTAGAGTGGATTTTAGATCAATATAAAGAGAAAAAACCGAAGGATAAAACCATCGCAGAAAAGTTTAATAATTATCGATTTGCAGACTATAAAGAGCAAGTAATTGACTTATTAATGAGGGTGACAATGGTGAGTGTAGAAACGATGAAAATTATTGCAGAAATGAGTAATTTATAATCCTTTCATGTATCTGACTACATTTCAAGGGGTTGGTGCGATCGCCCTATTTTTGCTTGAGTTCGGAATTAAACGTTTTAACTACTCATGACTCCGTAAGGGTTGAATATATTCAACCCCTACCTATTCCTCACTAATTGGTGTATTTAACTTGCAATTCACTAGGAGAGGTGCGATCGCCCTCTAGGTGAATACCTCTGTTATTAGAGGAAAGATGACGTAAGATTTTATAAATGGCTTCTATATCGTCATTTTTCCCAATTTGTTCGGCAATTTGATTAAGAGTCAGACTTTGATTGCTATTTTGGATTAACTCTAATACCTCTTTTTGTAAAGCAAGAATGGAGGCGGCGGCTTTTTTCCCTGCTTCTACTCCCGGTTGATGGTAGGCATTAATATTGACAAGATAACCATAAATACCTACTGTACGTTCATAAAGGGCAATTAACGCACCAACGGTATAAGGGGTTACTTCGTTAACGGTGACAGTAATAGAGTCTCTACCGTTATCATAAAGCGCTTGGCGTGTACCTTGCAAAAAGCCTGAGAGGTAGTCACCGCTAGTGACGTTTTTCTCTAATTCGATGGATTCTCCTTCCCTGTCTTTTAATACTTCGATAAAAGTGGCAAAAAAGTTGGCAATTCCTTCCCTTAGTTGTTGTACATAAGCGTGTTGATCCGTTGATCCTTTATTACCATAAACAGCGATACCCTGATAAACTGTGTTACCGTCTAAGTCTTTTTCTTTCCCGATGGATTCCATTACCAACTGTTGCAGATAACGGCTAAAGAGCAAGAGACTATCTTTGTAAGGTAAGATTACCATGTCTTTTTCTCCTTTCCCATTTCCTGCATAGTACCACGACAGAGCCAATAATGCCGCAGGATTTTTTTTCACGTCAGTGTTTCTGGTGGCAATATCCATTTCCTTCGCACCTGCTAACATTGCTTCTATGTCAATGCCTTCTAAAGCAGCAGGTAATAATCCCACGGCTGATAGTTCTGATGTTCTACCACCCACCCAATCAAACATAGGGAAGCATTCTAACCAGTTTTCTGCTTTGACGGTATCATACAGTTTGCTAGTGTCATCCATCATGGTAATGGCGACGGCATACTCAGCAAAGTTTAACCCTTGCTTTTCATAAGCATCTTTAACCTCTAGCATTCCGTTGCGGGTTTCTGGTGTGCCTCCTGATTTACTAATTACTAACACTAGGGTTGTTTTTAGTTTTTCTTTAATTTTTGTTAAGGTGCGATCGATTCCTGCGGGATCTGTGTTATCTATAAAGTGAATATTTAATGGAGGATTAACGTCTGCTAAAGCCTGATGAACGAATTGAGGACCTAAAGCAGAGCCTCCGATACCAATGGAGAGTAAATCGGTGAATCTTTCTCCTGAAGGGGGGGTTATTTCTCCTGAATGAACTTTGTGGCTAAATTCTTTTATTTTTGTCAAACAATCCCTAATTTCTTGTTTGATTTCCTGATTTGGTGCAATGTCGGCATTTCTAAGCCAATAATGCCCAACCATACGTTTTTCATCAGGATTTGCCATCGCACCTTGTTCTAATTTTGCCACAGCTTCAAAAGCATTAGCGAATCTAGGCAACATGGATTGATAAAAAGACTCATCAAAACCCATGCGACTAATATCGATGTATAAATCTAAAGTGGGGTGATAATAAAGCCAATCTTGATAACGTTGCCAGAGTTGTAAATTATCCATAAACTTAACCTTGATATTTACCTGATCATCTTCCCATTATTATCGACATTTTCTCTTTAAGACAAAAAAAAATAAAATACTTTTGTGCAAAAGAAAATTAAAAGTGTTAAGTTAGTTTTGAAGTTACCGAAATCGACATTGACACAGATACATTCATGGAATCTTCTCATAAATCATCCTTCAGCATTAGTGCCTTATCTATTCGCCGTCACATTGCTACGATTATGTTAACCCTTGCGGTGATGGTAGTTGGTATATTCTTTATTACTACTATTCAAGTGGATTTGTTACCGTCTATTACTTACCCCAGAATTGGAGTGAGGGTTGAAACCGAAGGCATTACCCCAGAAATAGCCATAGAGGAGATTACACGCCCCTTAGAAGAAACATTTTCGGCGGTGGAAGGAGTGGAATTAGTCTTCTCTCAAACTAGGGAAAATCGAGTTAGTGTTGATCTATTTTTTAGGGTAGGGGGAAATGTTGATCAAGCCTTAAATGATACCACGGCGGCGTTAAATAGGGCAATTAATCGTCTTCCTGATAATATTGACACTCCTAGGGTGTTTAAATTTGAGCCTTCTCAGTTGCCTATCTATGAATTTGCCCTAACTTCCGATAGTCGGGATATTTTACCCTTAAGGGTGTTTGCCGAGGAAGAATTGGCACGGGAATTAACCGTTGTGCCGGGGGTGGCTAGTGTGGATGTGTCTGGGGGAGTGAATGAAGAAATTGCAGTACGTTTAGATCTCGATCGCCTCCAAGCATTAGGTATAGGTTTACAGGATGTTTTAGACGAAATAGAAGAAACGAATCAGGATATAACGGGGGGGAGATTAATCGGAGAAGAAAATGAGCCTTTAACCCGTGTCATTGGTAAATTTAAAAGTGCGCAGGATTTAGAAAATATCTCCTTTGCCTTACCTAATTCTAATAATCCAGTGTATTTGAGCGAATTTGCTGATATAATCGACGGTGCGGAAGAGCAAAGGATTTTTGTATCATTAAATGGCACACCTGCGGTAAAAGTCAGTGTACAAAAACAACCCGAAGCCAATACCATTGAGGTGGTAGAAGATGTCAAAGCCCGAATTGAAGAATTACGCAACGCTAATCTCATTCCCGAAGACATCGTTATTTTACCTACCCTTGATGAATCTATCTTCATTCGCAATTCTATTAATAATGTGATTAAATCTGGTTTAATTGGTACTGGATTAGCTGCGATCGCAGTTTTATTGTTTTTAGGTTCACTTCGTCAAACTTTAATTATCGTCATATCTATACCCTTAGCCACATTAGCGGCGATAATCATGATGAAAATATTTGGCTTAACCCTGAATATCTTTAGTTTAGGGGGATTAGCATTAGGAGTTGGTATCGTAGTGGATAACTCCATCGTCATGCTAGAAACCATCGTCGAAGGCACAGAAAAACTCACTCATGATCCCATAGTAAAAGAAAAAGGAATTTATCGCCGTCAAATTTTAAATCAATCCATCAAAAGTGCCTCAGAGGTAGAATCTGCCCTAGTCGCCTCCACTAGCACCAACCTTGTGGCAGTATTACCCTTCTTGATGATTGGGGGTTTTATCTCCCTACTGTTTAACGAATTAGTCTTAACCATCAGTTTTGCCGTAGCAGCTTCGATCGTTGTTGCCTTAACCATTGTGCCGATGCTTACCTCTCGCTTATTAGCTATTAGATTCTCTAGTCAAATTAGGCGTTTCTTCATTATTTATTGGTTTAATAAGGCTTTCAGTGCGGCTAATAATGGTTATAGCATAACCTTACGTTTTCTGCTCAAAATTCGTTGGTTAATTGTCTTAATCATCTTCCTTAGCTTTGGCTTCACATCATGGACATTAGCCCAACAAATTCCCCAAGAAATTTTACCCAGTATCAACACAGGGCAAGTTAATCTATTCGCCCAATTCCCCCCCGGCACAACGTTACCCACCAACAGAAAAGTAATGGGATTAGTGGATAAAATTATCCTTGAGCAACCAGAAACTGAATATGCTTTTACCACATCAGGAGGATTTTTATTTGCCACTTCTACCAGTGAAAATGTCTTAAGAGGTTCAAGTAATATTACCCTTAAACCTAATACAGATATTGATAAATATATTAGCAATCTCAACAAACAACTACAGACTCTCAACTTAGTGGATATTCGTCTTCGTGCCACCGCAGGAAGGGTAAGGGGTTTAATCCTGAGTAATTCACCAGTAAGGGCAGATATAGATGTGATTTTACAGGGAAATGATCAGCAAACCCTCGAATCAGCAGGAAGAAAAGTAATCAAAATTCTCGATGAAAAAGCAAAATTGAGCAATTTTCGTCCTGACGCTGATCCAACACAATCAGAAATCGTTATTCAACCAGATTTACTCCGTTTAGCCGATTATAACCTCAATATCAATGACATAACTGATTCTTTACAAACCACCGTTAGCGGTTTAGTGGTTTCTCAACTGCAAAAAGGTAATAGATTGATAGATATTCGAGTCAGACTAAATCCCGAATTAGTCAGAAACGCCGATAATTTATTGGAAGTGCCTTTATTCACTAGCGATAACCGTTTAATTCGCTTAGGGGATGTGGCGACTATTGGTAAAGGAAAAGCACCTTCAGAAATCCAACGCATTAACCAAAGACAGGTTTTCATCATTCAGGGAAGTTTAGCAGAAAACGCCAGTTTAGGACAGGCTTTAGGGGAAGTGAAAACCATTGTTAAAGATATTGAGTTACCAGAAGGAGTAAGACTTTTACCCAGTATTGCACAGGCTAGTAATGATCAACTACAGTCAACTTTACCCGTTTTAGGAGGATTAGCAGCTTTTCTCGTCTTCGTAGTGATGGCGGTACAGTATAATTCTTTAATTGATCCCTTAGTGATTATGTTTACCCTACCCTTAGCTTTATCAGGGGGAATTATTGGCTTATACGTTACTCAAACTCCCATCGGTGCAACGGTGATTGTCGGTGCGGTATTATTGGTGGGTATCGTGGTGAATAATGCTATTGTCATGGTGGAATTAGCCAATCAAATCTATGAAAGTCAGCTAGAAAATCCTGATGTGAAAATCCCTAGTAGATATACAGCAATTTTAATGGCGGCATCCCAAAGATTACGCCCAATTTTGATGACGACTATTACCACAGTTTTAGGGATGTTTCCTTTAGCTTTAGGCGCAGGAGAAGGGGGAGAATTTCTGCAACCATTAGGGATTGTGGTATTTTCGGGTTTATCTTTAGCAACTTTATTGACGTTATTTTTAATCCCTTGTCTCTATTTGTTGTTACATCAACCCCTAAGTTTTTCCGCGAAACCAGTAATTTTTAGAAACAATACAGTACGTTCAGATACTGTTTTGTCACACACTAATTAGGGGTTGCTGAAAAAGTTTTTTGATGAAGAGAGGGAAGAGGGAAAAGGGAATAAGTCTCAAAACCTTGATTTTTGAGGCTTTGTATCGGCATATAAATACAAAGCTGTCTTAAATGAATACAAATAACTTCAATGGAGTTACCCAAAAACATCTGAAATAACGATAAAATTACTAAATATCAACAAAAAGGAACATCTTTAATCTATTTCATTTTAGCCATAAAGCGGCGATCGAGCCTATTTTTGAGATACCATAATAAGGGCGATTCCCATGCTAGATAACCCCAACTTGCGATGGCACTTTTATTTCCTGTACCAATTATGTTTAAATAATTATGAGGAGTAATATAGGGTTTTAAGGGTTTATTTTCTAAGAAGTTAACTAGGTTTTGAAATAGATGTTTTCCTTGCCTAACGGCGAAAACTCCTGCTTTGGGATGAGAATTTTCTTTGAGTGTTGCAATATCTCCTGACGCAAAAATATAATCATAATTAGTAGTCTGTAAAGTATTTTTAATTAAAATAAATCCTTCTTTATCTGTGTTAATAGAGTTATCTTTTAACCATAAAGGTGCAGATGCTTGAGTAACTAAAATATGATAGTTTCCTTTTATTTTGTCTCCAGATTTTAAGGTGATTTCTCCTTGATTAATCTTTTCTACTTCTGAGTTTAAGTATAAATTAATCTGATTTACTTGTAATATTTCTGTTAGTTTATAGCTTACCCATTGATTATGATTTTCTAAGAGTCTTTCTCCTCGATGAATAAGATTAATAGTTACTTGATTATTTGGTAAAATAGTCGTTAATTTTCTATTCATATTTAATGCTAACTCTACTCCCCCCGCACCACCGCCGATAATATTTAATGTGATTGATTCTGATGGATTATCTTGATAATAATTAACTATTTTTTGCCATTTTTCTAATAACAATGTTACTGGTTTTGCCGGAATACTATACAAATCTGCTCCTTCAATATGACTCTTTTTTGGAGTGCTACCAATATCAATGGATAAAACATCAAAATTAATGACTTTTCCCGATTGACAAACTACATATTTTAAATCGGCATTGATGTCAATTAAACTATCTAAAATAAAATTAATACCCTTTCTTTCTGCTATTTTTTTAATAGGGATAAAAACATCTTCAGGAGAATAATATCCCGCAATATAGGCAGGTAAAATTCCTGAGTAAGCACTTGTTTCCCCATCGCTAATTATGGTAATATCAATATTATTCATTAAGGAAAGTGCGGACACAGAGGGTGCGACTAAGCCGATCGCATGACTATGGCCTCCACCAATTAAAAGTAATTTTTTCATAAAAAACAATCATTATATATATAAATTTTAAATAAATTTTGTAGGGTGGGTAAAACTTTATTCTTGTGGCAATAATTCGAGATTTTTCTTTCTTTTTACCCACCGAATCTTATAATATTATCATCTCTATTTTAGATCGGCATTCTAATAAATTTAAGACTAGAAGGATTTTTGGTGAAAATATCATTATACTGGCAACAAAGAATGATCGTAGCTATGGGCATTATTTGTGTTTCTTTAGCGGCTATTTTTGTGCGTTTATCTCAACAGGAAATAGATGAAGTTACCATTGGTTTTAGCTTATTTATTGCCTCTAGTCGATTAATTATTTCTGCACTCATTTTAACACCAATTTACGGAGATTTATTAACCTTAAAAAAGAATAATTCAGCGATTTATTTTAGTTTAGGGGCGGGAATATGCTTAGGCTTACATTTTGCCACATGGATAAGTTCACTAGGATTCACTTCCGTTGCGGCTTCTGTCAGTCTTGTCACGACTAATCCTTTATGGGTAGCCTTACTTTCTTGGTGGTGTTTAGGCAAAAGATTAACCAGAAAAACGGTTATTGGTATTAGTATAGCGATTGTGGGAAGTATTTTGATCGCTTTTGCGCAGGGGGATAGCAGTGTTGGCACAAATCCCCTTTTCGGTGCAATCCTCGCATTAATGGGCAGTTGGTTTGCTAGTAGCTACATTTTGTTAGGCACGTTAGCACAAAAAAAAGGGCTTACTACTCGACAGTATATCATCATTGCTTATGTAACTGGGGCATTATGTTTATTGCCGTTACCTTTGCTTTTTGGGATTAATTATTTTGGTTATTCTTTCCGAGTTTACCTATATTTAATTCTCATGGCGATCGCATCTCAAATTATTGGACATACGAGTCTAAATTGGGGTTTAAAATATTTTTCCCCGACAACAATTTCTCTATTGATTTTATTTGAACCAATCATTTCCAGTCTATTTGCGTGGTGGTTATTTAAAGAAGTTCCTACTTTATTTGTCATTATCGGTGCTTTTATTTTATTATTAGGAGTGGCTTATTCTCTTAAAAATTAAGATATAAAAAAATACTAAATTCTGATTCCTTCTCTCTCCTTATTTTAAGTAACTTTTAATCTTCTCAATTACCTCATCTATAGTTAAATCATCAGTAATAAGCTCGATCTCCTCATTAATCCATTTTATCGCTGTTTCTTCCTCCCTTTCTATAGCTTTCTCAACTCCTTTTTTCGCTATTTCTAATAATTGTTTCGATCGAACTTTTAATCTAAAACTTTCTTTAATTTTATCACTGAATTTTTAGAGGAAATAATCAACTAACTTCAGCCCACAATTTTTGAGCTATTTCTGGTAATTCTACCATAACAAAATAACCAGCAGGATATAAATAATCTTCTCCTGAATCATCAATTATTCTTAGATAATTATCTTTATTTCCTGATTCATCTGCTAATACTGGATAAACTTTAAACATATCAAAATTTATTGTATCCATTCTGATTCAGGTATTTTTGCCATTATTAAAATATTTCTTAATGTGCCTATGGGTAAAATATTACCTCTATGTTCTAGTACAGTTACTTGTAACCCTAATTCGTTATTTCTCCACTTACGATGGCTACCTTTTAAAGATTTTATTTGATTTATTTGCTGTAAATTATCCGCTTTTTCTATCTCTTCTATAACGGACTTAATTTTCTTTAAAAGTTTAGTATCTTTAATCGTTTTTAAGTCTTTTTCAAAACTTTTTCTAAATTCTACTTTCATTATTTTTGTTCTAAAATTGCAAAAATTGATTCTCTATCTACTAATTCAGTTTCCTCTCCTTCCTTAATAGCTTTAGCTAAAGTAATCTCCTCTACAATTTCTGTAATTAAATCGGAAAATTCTTCTTTATTTTCGGTAATCAGTTCTAAAATTGCCTCTTTTACCATTGCTTTTAATTGACTTTGTTCGATCGAAATATTCATACTCATAGTTTTTATTTCCTAATTGTTTAAATTAATTATAACTCAATCCCTATTTTCTCTAACTCCTCATTAATCCATTTTATCGCCGTTTCTTCTTCACTTTCTATAGCTTTTTCAACTCCTTTTTTCGCTATTTCTAATAATTGTTTCGATCGCACTCTTACTCTAAAACTTTCTTTAATTTAATCAATAAATTTTTAGAAGAAATAATCAACCAACTTCAGCCCACAATTTTTGAGCTATTTCTGGTAATTCTACCATAACAAAATAACCTGCGGGATATAAATAATCTTCTCCAGAATCATCAATTATTCTCAGATAATTATCTTTTTTGGCTGACTCATCTGCTAATACAGGATAAACTTTAAATTTAGTTAAGTCATCTTCATTATTGTTATTTATACACAAAACAAAATTTAATTTTTTCATGGCTTTTTTTAATCTAAAAAACATTTAATTTTTAATTTTCTTTTACCAATACCGTGAGCTTCATACCAATGAATTTCAGCTAAACGAATATTACCATTTTCAAGAATAACTTGAGCAATACCTTTAAGTTTTCGCCACCTACCCTCCCCATATTTTTCTCTTAATTGCGGTAATTCTCTAATGGAGTTAGTCACTGCAATAACTTCTATATTCTTTATTTTACCAATAATCTCAAAATTCACTATATTTTACTCCTATTTTTCCTAACTCCTCATTCATCCATTTTATTGGTGTTTCTTCCTCCGTTTCTATGGCTTTTTTAACTCCTTTTTTCGCTATTTCTAATAATTGTTTCGATCGCACTCTTACTCTAAAACTTTCTTAAATTTTATCACTAAATTTTAGTTTACACTGTAGCTAATTCTTGGTTTAAAGGTGCATAGTGAAGTAACATTAATTGTTCGCCTGATAAAGTCTCTAAAGCATATACTTTACCCGTATTAGTGATAAATTCTACTTCAAATACATTTGGTTCGTATTCTTCAATTATTGTACCAACTTGCCCTCGGTAAAGGTTTAATTCAGGTAAATCTTGCAATAATGCTACGATGTCATATAGTTTCATAATTATTTCCTCTTTATAAGATATAACAGGTGACTAAACGAGGGAAGTTTTCCTCATTACGGATAATCCACACGCTATGAATAATGGCAGTTTTATTATTTCTAGTCATGGGAAAATCAATGATATATTTTTGCCCATAAGAGTTAGCTTTTGTCGGAGTTGCTTCATAGTTTTTTACTGCTTCTAATAAAGCCATTTTAATTTCTTCTAGGTTTTCTAGGGTAATTCCCAAAACTGATTTAAAAACACGCGCTTTGTGTTTACCCTCATTATGACTAAAATTCAAGGAATATGCTGTTAGTTTCCCATCATCAATGAAAGTCATTTCAGAGTTAGGTAATTTCATCTTTTTTCGCTATTTCTAATAATTATTGCGATCGCACTATTAATCTAAAACTTTCATAAAAAATAATTAACTAACTTCAGCAAATAATTTTCGAGCAACTTCTGGTAATTCTAGTACAACAAAATAACCAGCAGGATATAAATAATCTTCCTCAGATTCATCAATTATTCTCAGCATATTTAATTGTTGTGCTTTTTCATCAGGTAAAACTTGATATATTTTTCTAACTTCCAAACTAGCTAAATAATCATCATTTTTTATACAAATTGCTATGCTTTTTTGACTATTATTTAACATATCTTTACTCCAAAATAGTTTTAATTTTAATCTCTTTTTTACCAATTCCATGAGCTTCATAGGTATCTTAAGTTTTGCTTTTAGTAGTGTAACAACAATAATCAGCTTTGTATGGTTACTATTTACAGGAATTATCAAATTATGTCTGGCACCATTTTTAGCTATTTGGTTTTTCTTTTTTCCTCCAGCCGTGACAGCAAAAACACCTCCTCAAATATCTAATCAAAGTAACATCGCAACCCATGATAGCACATCTATTGAACATAATGATTCGTTGATCGAAATTTTCCAAAATCCTGTAGATTTAAAGATTGACAGATGGTACAAAGATGGGGCAATGGTTTATGTTCAAGTCACAGTTGAAAATCATGAAGTGCCATTTTTACAAGTTTCATTCGACAGGTTTTCATTAACAGATGATAACAATACAACCTCAAAATCGGAAAGGTTTATCCTCAAGCCTGGTATAAGTATAATATCGTCAAGGGAAGTAGCTGAAGATGGAAAAACAAGAGGGTGGTTAGCATTTGACATGGGAGATGCTTATTCACAACACCATGTATTAAAATTCAATTATGGTTTATTTAAAGAAGCTAGTGTTAAATTCTAAAATTCATGATCTTTTTTAGAACATTGATAACCTTGATCTTAAGATTATCATAGATGCGATCAGGCTAGAAAAGTTTGGTTATATTTTAAAGATGTTGGGTTACGCTATCGCTAATCCAACCTACAAAGCAACAAAGCTCTTGATTTTCTCTATTACCTCATCTATGGTTAAATTATCAGTAATAAGCTCGATCGCATCTTCAGCTTTTTGCAAAGGTGCAATGGCTCTGGTACTATCTAAGTAATCTCTCTCCTCTATTTCTTTGATTAAATTATCTAAATCAATATTAGTCTCCCCCTGATTTTGCAGATCGATTAAGCGTCTTTTCGCCCTTGCTTGGGGGTTAGCCGTTAAAAATATCTTTAATTGGGCATGGGGAAAAACATTTGTGCCAATATCTCGTCCTTCCGCCACAATGCCTCCTTTTACTCCATATTCCTGTTGCAAAGCCACCATTTTCGCCCTTACCGCCGATTGTGCCGCCACCTTTGACACCTGATTAGTAACTCTTGGGGTGCGTATAGCCTGAGTCACATCTTCCCCATTAATTTTCACCGTCACGGGGATTTGTAAATCATCACTAGGCAACAATTCCAACTGCACATCTGCCACCAAAGAAGCAATACTTTGCTCATCCTCAATACTAATATTACTCTCCATCACTAACCAAGTAATCGCCCGATACATCGCCCCAGTATCCAAATAAATATAACCTAACTCACGGGCTAAACGACGGCTAACGGTGGATTTTCCTGCCCCCGCCGGTCCATCAAGAGCTATAATCGGTTTATTCATAGTCAAAATTACATTATCTATCAAACGAGTATTCCCCACATAAGATGCGATCGCCATTAAAGCAGAATCAGCGATAGTAGTCAAGGGTTGCAGAGTCTCACAATCAACTATTTCCACATATTGTAATTGTATATTTACTTTATTGAAGCCCCCCTTATTAATGGAATCATCAGTATTTAAGCCCCCCTTATTAAGGGGGGTTTGGGGGGATTCAAACTCTCCCTCAACAATCTGTAACAACTGCTGACAATCCCTTTCTCCCTCTTGAAAAGCCCTTTGAGCCTTGCTTAAACTGCGATACAGTAAAGTAGCTTTTTCCCTTTCTTCTGAAGATAAATACTGATTACGGGAACTCAAAGCCAACCCCGAATCCTCTCGAATAATGGGGCAGAAACGCACCTGAACGGGGATATTGAGGTCTTTTGTCATTTTTTTGATAATAGCCACCTGTTGAGCGTCCTTTTGCCCAAAATAGGCAACATTTGGACGGACTAGGTTAAATAATTTAGTGACGATGGTAGCCACTCCTTGAAAATGTCCTTGACGATATTTGCCACACAAAACTGATGTCATGGAGGTAGGGGGATTGACTAGGGTGATTTCACCCTCAGAAGGATATATTTCTTCAAGAGAAGGAGCAAATAGGAGCTTAACCCCTAATTGCTCACATATTGCTCTATCTTGCTCTAATTGTCTCGGATATTGCTCTAAATCTTCATTTTTGCCAAATTGTAGCGGATTGACAAAGATACTGACTACCACAAAATCCGTCTCTGTAACCGCCCTTTTAATTAAACTTTCATGGCCTAAATGTAAAGCGCCCATAGTCGGCACGAAGCCAATTTGTAGCGAGGGGGAAACTTTACTTATTTCTGTCTGCAATTGACTAATACTGGTTACAATTAACATGAAGCTCAAGAATTTTTCCACTAATTGTTTATGGCTAATCAAGAATTAATTAACCAAGTTCGTCTTTCAATTTTCAACTTTCCTTCTCCTATTGTCAATTTTATTTCTCGCTTTTTTCCCCTCATCGTCAAAGCAATTATTTTACTGTTATTAGCCATTAGTTTTATTCTCCTCACGCCTCAATCTGTCAATGCACAAACGATGGTTAATTTCACCTATGCAGAGTTAGAGGGAGAAGATTTTTCCCACCAAGATTTAACAGGCTCAGTTTTTGCGGCTTCTAATCTACGCAATGCTTCTTTTTATCAATCCAATCTCACTAATTCAATCATGACGGAAGGTAATTTATTCGGTGCAGATTTACGAGAAACGGACTTTACAGGCTCATTACTTGATCGAGTCACCCTTGATTTTGCTGATTTACGCAACGCTATTTTCACAGATGCGATCGCAACTCGGACTCGTTTTTATGATACTAACATCGAAGGAGCAGATTTTACGGGGGCAGTAATCGATCGTTATCAGGTAAATTTGATGTGCGATCGAGCCTCTGGGGTTAATTCTATCACCGGAGTTACCACTAGAGACAGTTTGGGATGTAAAGAATAATTAAAAATCAATGTATCTATATTCTTGATTCTAAATTCTAAATTGTTTCTTTTTTTTCCCTTAAAGAATAATATTGATTTGTTTCTAATTGAATCTCCATTTCTTTTAAATTATCTCCTAGTTCTTCCTGCATTTCTTTTGTTAAATGTATAGTAAAATTGACATTGACTTGTTTATCTCTTACTAATTTAACTAATTCTTGTAAATCCGCTTTAATGATTTTTCTTGAGTAAGACTGGACTTTAAAATAGTTATTTTCTTTAAGATGTTGAGCAATCATAGACTGTTTTATTTTCTCTTTTAATAGTTCCATTTCTGAGTTTAATAATCGATAAATGTCTTCTATTTCTCCATATCTTTCTAATAAATTAGCTATATTTTCTGTTTCAGGATTATATTCTATTTGCTTATTTATTTCCATTAATCTATAGTAAACTTGGGCTAAATAAACACAGTCTTTTTTAGCATATTCTAATTGATTTTTGCTTAAAGGTCTAACTCCCCAATCTCCTCCTTGCTCTTCTTTATCTACTTTAAAATCTGTCAAATATTCTGTTAAGGCTTTTAAACTATATTTTCTAATGGGCAATAAATAGTAAGGAATTTTTCTCGCAAATTGATAGGTACAAAAGACATTTTTTGCTCTATTTTTATCTAAATATCTTAGGTCATAACTAGCATTATGAAAAACTTTGTTAATTCTCTCATTCTCCATTATATTGCTAATAAAAAATTCGGTGATTTCAGGTTTATCTAAAACATCAATCATGTAAGTTCTATCTCCAGTTATGTCTTGGGGATAAGCTAAAACTTGAATTAAAGATAAACGAGAATGAGAACTTTTATAGTCAGCGACTTCGGTATCAACCCAGAGAATATCTGTGTCAGTTAAATCGAAAATAATATCTTTTATTTCTTCTATTTCTGTTAAATAAATCATAATTACTATAGAAAAAACTTATTAACTCTTTTTATAATACTACTTGCCGTGGGGAAATTGCGATAAAATTTTAATAAATTCGATCAAAAGCAATCTGCAAATATTATGACGACTGTAATCGCCACTGAATCGAAAGAAATAACTACGGAAATAGAACTCCCCCCCACTGAATTAATTTATGATGATGGAGAACCTATGGAAAGTAATCGTCACCGTATCGCCATGAATTTACTGATTAACACCATTGAACAAGAATTTGTGGAGCGAGATGATTTTTTTGTAGGTGGTAATATGTTTATCTATTACAGCACCGCTCAAGTGAAAAATAAGGATTTTCGGGGACCTGATTTTTTCTTAGTATTGGATACCCATAGAGATAATTCTCGCAAAGCGTGGGTAGTATGGAATGAAAATGGTCGCTATCCTGATGTTATTATTGAGTTGATGTCTCCTAGTACCGCAAAGGTCGATCGAGAAGACAAAAAACAACTATATCAAAAGGTATTCAAAACCAGAGAATACTATATTTATGATCCCTTTGAACCAAATTCTTTACAAGGATGGCGTTTAGATAACAACTTCGTTTATCAGCAAATCCCATCTAACGAAAAAGGTTGGCTTTGGTGTGAAAGCACAAACTTATGGTTGGGTACATGGGAGGGAATTTTACTTAAAGAACACGCCCACTGGTTGAGATTTTATCACGATGACGGAACTCTTGCTCTTTTACCTGAAGAAGCCGCTCAACTTCAAGCTCAAGAAGCTCAACTTCAAGCTCAAGAAGCTCAACTTCAAGCCGATCGAGAACGAAAAAAAGCCGAACTTTTAGCCGCTCGTTTACGGGAATTGGGAGAAAATCCAGAAAATTATCTTGAATCTCTCTAAATAATAGAGCAAAACAGAACTTTTTTCTGTTGGGTTACGAATCACGCTAACCCAACCTACTATACTTGAAGTCTAATCATCTTCGGGTAATTTGTCTTTTAAGAGAAACAAATGATCATAGACTTGTTGATAAACTTTTTTTTCATCATCAGTAATATTATCAGTAGCAAGATACTCATTGAGAATATTAAGACATTTTTCTAAACCAGTTAAGCTGTTTTTATCTTCATTTTTGCTAATGAGTAAGTATGTCGCACGGGAATCCCCGGCACGAGAACGAATATAATAATAACGGCAACGTTTGGCTAATAAGGCATTAGAATCGGTGGTTTGATTTGTTTGAGCAATAACGGGAGAACCCATTAAACTCAGAAATAAGGATATTAGGATTAAAAGGTGCGATCGCATCTTATTCAGGGAACAAAATTAGTTTTCCGGGCTATGTTTTACAGTAATTACTGATATTTTAACCAAAATTATACAGTAAAAAATACTTTAATTATCTGATGCTTACTGGTGCTGAAAAAGTTTTTTGGTGAGGGTAGGAATCGGGAGTCAGAAGAAGTGCTTATAAATCAAAGCCATTAGTATAGGAAACTTTTTTCAATTATAAGAGTCAATAAAAACAAAGAAAGTAATTGCGATATTCTACATCAGTCTTATTATGTTTAAACCTATTTTTGTCTCACCTCTTTTCTGGCGCAACTGTATCACGGCTTACATTTTAGTGGGCATTTCTTCTTCCTTGATTGCGGATTCCTACCAAAGTTTTCAACTGAGTAATCAATGGGGAAATGGCGATCGCATCTCTCGTTTGGTATCATTAGGAGTAGCATATTCTGTCAAAGAAAATCTGTACAAATAACAAATTAAAAACTGGCTTAATTTATGTTCTATTATAATGGTAAATTGTATGAAAATGATACCATTTCTCTGGATATAAATGATTCCTCATGGCTTTATGGTGCAACGATTTTTACCACCATGCGAGTCTATAATCAATCATTAAATCATCCTTTAACTAATTGGCAAAAACACTGCGATCGCATCATCAAGAGTATTAGAGAGTTAGACTGGCAAGAGGCAAATTGGCAATTAATAGAAAAAGAAGTAAAAGAATTAATCAAGTATTTTCCAGTGATAAGAATAACTATTTTTCCTGATGGTAGAGAATTAATTATAGGGCGAAAATTACCCATTAATTTAGAGGAAAAACAGAAGAAAGGAATCAGAGGATTAGTATGTTTAAATCCTTTTTTAAAAAGGTCAATTCCGAAACATAAAACAGGTAATTATTTAACAGCTTGGTTAGCCTTACAAGAAGCACAAAAAAAAGGCTATGAAGAAGCAATTTTAACCAACTCTCAACAGCATTGGTTAGAAACAAGCACAGGCAACTTATGGGGATATAAAGAAGGAATTTGGTTTACCCCTGATTTAGCAGAAGGAATTTTACCCGGTATTGCCCGACAAACTATTATTGAAAAAGCGGATTTTCCCATTAAAATTAACCAATGGACATCAGAATTTATTGAAAATTTAGAAGCTATTGCTTATAGTAATAGTGTCGTAGAAATCATACCTTTTTCTGATATTAAAATAGGAGAAAAAATAGTTAATTATGAGATTAATAATGATATTTATTCAACTTTACAAAAAAAATTCACCAGTTAGAGTAGTTATGGCAAACTCGTGACACCTAACACGGAGATTTTACACCAATAGACATCGACCGAATTCGGGCTTCTAGCCCGAAATACTCGGAAAAAATGTTAGTTTTTACCAGATGTATAATTGAGTGAATAATTGATAATTCCCCTTTCTTACCTTAACCAACAAAGTCCGATATAAACTAGCAAATCTTTGCGTCTTTGCCAGAAAATTCAACAAAAAAAGGAAACATCTCAGAGTTGACAGTCTTGAGACATTCCCCATATCATTGGAAATAGAATATAAGCTATGGACTTTTCCCAAATTAGTCCTTGACGTTTGTAGTAGTTAAATAAGTACGAGAGAGGGAAAGTTTAAATATATTGGCAGTATAGATAAATTTTTCCCTCATCGTTTGCTAAACTTGGATAGAATCCAAGGCTTTTTCCACCCGACGGAAATCGAACCCCAATGCCCGTAAAGCGTGCCATAAATGCCCTTGTAAGAAGAAGAAAGCAAGGAAGAAATGAGCATTCGCCAACCAACAACGAGAAGAATGTTCGCCGAAGGGTAGTTTAACGGTATCTGCAAAATAGGGAGTAATTCCTAATTTTACCTCTAATGCCGGACCGTAAAATTCCACAGGATAAGCAAGGGTATTAACCGCACAGAAGTAAGCGGCAACGAATCCAGCCAACGCAATTCCCCCCAAAGAATAGGATAAAATCGCCTCTCCTGAAAACATTAACATCTTTCTCGCCCATTTTAAAGGAGGTACAAGAATGTGCCATATACCACCAGCAATAAGCATCACACCGACATAAATATGTCCACCGACTAAGTCTTCTAAGCTACTGATACTGGCAAAATGAGTTTGATAGCCGTAGATAGTCGCAAAGTCAAGGATAGGATGCTCGATGATACGCACGGTTTGAGTAGTGGCATCATAAAGTCCGCCCCAATACATGGCTTTAGCCACAAGGAGTAATGCACCCATGCCCAAAAAGAGCAGGTGATGACCTAAGATTAAACCTAGTTTAGCAGGATCTTCCCAAGAAAAGTCAAACATTTTTGCTCTTCCTTGAGCAGATTTCAAGTTTTCTGGTGCTTTAAAGGTGTGGAATAATGCCCCCGCACCCAAAAAAGCAGAAGAAATTAAGTGAATTGCACCGATAACAAAATAAGGATAGGTGTCAACGATTTGCCCACCGTCACCAACACCCCAACCAAGAGTTGCAAGGTGAGGTAAGAGAATCAATCCTTGCGCTCCCATGGGTAAGGAAGCATCAAAACGGGATAATTCAAAGAGGGTAAAACCACCTGCCCAAAAGGTTGTGAGGGCGGCCTGTCCGACATGGGCGGCAATAAATAAGCCACTTTTATCGGCAAACCGGGCGTTTCCTGCCCACCATTGGTATTTTACTTCAGGATTATCGTAAGTTTGCATACTATTGTCTTTCCTCAATCTGCTTATTAGAACTTATTTTTAATAAGCCTAGTGTTAATTTATCTTAGTTGCTATTCTTTTGCAACTATTTTAGGTAAAGTTTTGTGAAGAAAGAAGATGTTATCGTTTTGATAACCCTTTGAGATTCCTCGCTGTCGCTCGGAATGACAAGAAAAATAAGGGTTGGAATGACAAGAAAATAATTCTCGAAGATTCCGTAAAACAGGCATCTTGTCCGTAATATAATTTTTATAAGCCAAATTCCCTCTTAATTTGATCAACCCAAGCGGAGATTCTTTCGTCGGTTAAGTCGGATTGATTGTCTTCGTCTAAGGCTAAACCAACAAATTTGCCATTTTTTACGGCTTTTGACTCATTAAAATCATAACCGTCTGTTGACCAATAACCAACGGTTTTACCGCCTAATTCGCTGATTTTTTCTTCTAAAATGCCCATGGCGTCTTGAAAGTTGTCCGCATAGCCGATCTGATCTCCTGCACCAAAATAAGCTATTTTTTTGCCATTAAAGTCGATTTCATCGAGATCTTCGTATAATCCCCCCCAATCGCTCTGTAATTCGCCTACATTCCACGTTGGACAACCGATTATTAAACATTCATATTCTGCTAAAGCCTCGATCGCAACCTCTGCTACGTCATGTAAATCTACCACAGAATTGCCTCCTAATGCTTCGGCGATCGCCTCTGCTATAGTTTCAGTGTTTCCTGTTTGTGTGCCGAAAAATAAACCTATTTTTGTCATGTTGTTTTCCCATCGTTAAACAATATCTAGTCAGACTTATTAAGACTATTTAGCAATAAGCCTATAGATAGGTTAACGCAATTGACTATTTTTAGCAATAAACGCAGAAACAAATTAAATTATACCTAGATTCGATGCAAGAATGTCACCAGAGTTCGGAGTTAAAGCAACCAAATATTGATAAAAAATTTATTATTCATTACTCTGCCTTAACCAAAATTTTCTAAATGAAACAGATCTGCTAATTAACAGGGGTAAACTTCACAGACGGCATAGTATTCAGGGGAAAGGTATTGACGGGCGTAATTTTGTAGTTTTTCGGCGGTTAAATTTTTGACAATATGAGGATATTGAAGGGCTAAATTTGCTTTTTCTAAAATTTGATAATAACCGTATAAAGACGATAGTTGTTCGGGGGTTTCCGTGGAAAAAACATAGTCATGACAGAGGACTTTTTGACAATTTTTTAATTCTTTCTCACTGATGGGTTGTTGTTGTAATTGGTAAATATTTTGTCGGATTATTTCTTCCACACTTTCTAAATGATTGCCTGATAAGTACGAACTAACGGTAAATAAACTAGAATGTTTTTGTAAGGAAAAATGGCAACAAACATCAAAAACGAATCCCTTGTCTTCTTTTAATTGTCTCACCAGACGGGATGTTCTGCCCCCGGCTAAGATGATCGATAACAGATCAAGAGCGATCGCACCTTCTAAATTTTCGATACCCGGTCCCATCCATGCTATAACTTGACGGGGATTTTCTAATCGGGGTAAATATAGTTGTTGTCGGCGAATATCCACTAAGGGGGGTTCACTATCAAAGGCGATGGGGGGGCATTCTGAACGGACGGAGAAATCTTGAAAATACTTTTCTACCAAGGTTGTAGCAGTGGTGCGATCGATGTTTCCCACTAAAACAATATTCAAATTTTCGGGTTGATAATGGGTTTTATGATAACAACGCATCTGGTTAGGAGTAGTTTGTAACAGTAGGGATTCTTCTCCTAACACTGAGCGACGATAAGGATGACTTTGATAAAGAGTGTTAGCAACGGTTTGTAAAACAATCCAATCATAATCATCGTAACTAGAGCGAATTTCCTCTAAAACCACATCTCGTTCAAGATAAAATTCATCTTCAGGAATTTCCGCTTGTAAAACAATTTCTGCAAGATAAGGTAAAGTTTTCGGCAAATATTGAGGGGCAGTAGTCAAAAAGAAATGAGTATAATCATAACTTGTAGCAGCATTAGTACATCCACCACTATTCTCCACGATATAATCAAAATGTCCGGGTAGGATATTCTTTGTACCTTTAAAGATCATGTGTTCTAAAAAGTGAGAAATCCCCGACCATGAATCAGGTTCAGACGTTACCCCCACGTTCACCCAAACATCCGCCACTACCACCTGACTAGAGGGGATTTGTTGATGAATCAAAGTCAGTCCATTACTAAAGGGAATCACATTCAATCCGAAATGAGAATGCTGCGGAGGAGAGATCTTTGGCGACGTTAATAAAATCATGGACAATATCTTATTTACCTTTACTTGATCTTAACTCTAATAGGTCAATAAATTGTTATCCTGACTACATTTTTGGTAATTTTCTTGGTACATATTAGCACAAAAGTGTTCTGTTACTGAGATCTAAAGAATTTTTCTTATGGTCAAAAATGGCTATTTTCTCTGTTTTTCAAGGTGTTAATGCAGATTACCGAACAAATGAATGTACCATCGGACACAGACTAACCTTAATCCTGTGTTAAAATCAGCTATAAATATGGCATAGGGTGAGTAAAGACGATTATGTTTGAACGCTTCACAGAAAAAGCGATAAAAGTGATTATGTTAGCCCAAGAAGAAGCTCGTCGCTTGGGTCATAACTTCGTTGGTACTGAGCAAATCCTGCTCGGTTTGATTGGAGAAGGCACTGGCGTTGCGGCAAAGGTGCTGAAGTCTATGGGTGTCAATCTCAAAGACGCTCGGATTGAGGTAGAGAAAATTATCGGACGGGGTTCTGGTTTTGTGGCGGTAGAAATTCCGTTCACTCCCAGAGCTAAAAGAGTCCTAGAATTATCTTTAGAAGAAGCCCGTCAACTGGGTCATAATTACATCGGTACAGAACATTTACTCTTAGGATTAATTCGTGAGGGAGAAGGCGTTGCCGCTAGAGTTCTGGAAAATCTGGGAGTTGATTTGGGCAAGGTTCGCACTCAAGTTATTCGGATGTTGGGCGAAACGGAAACCACTGCGGTAGGTGTTGGTGGTGGTAGTCGTTCCAATAAAACCCCGACTTTGGATGAATTTGGCTCTAATTTGACGGTTTTGGCGGTGGATGGGAAATTAGATCCTGTGGTAGGTCGTCAAAAAGAAATCGAGCGTGTTATCCAAATTCTCGGTCGTCGTACGAAAAACAATCCTGTGTTAATCGGTGAGCCGGGGGTAGGTAAAACTGCGATCGCAGAGGGGTTAGCCCAACGCATTGCCAATAAAGATGTCCCTGATTTATTGGAAGATAAAAGAGTTGTCACCCTTGACATTGGTTTATTGGTAGCCGGTACAAAATACAGAGGGGAATTTGAGGAAAGACTCAAAAAAATCATGGATGAAATTCGTCAGGCGGGGAATGTTGTCCTTGTTATTGATGAAGTCCATACCCTAATCGGTGCGGGGGCCGCCGAAGGTGCGATCGACGCTGCCAATATCCTCAAACCTGCTTTAGCCCGAGGGGAATTACAGTGTATCGGTGCGACAACCCTTGATGAATACCGTAAGCATATCGAACGAGATGCGGCACTAGCAAGACGTTTTCAACCCGTCATGGTGGGTGAACCTACTGTCGAAGAAACCATCGAAATTTTATTTGGATTACGAGAGCGTTATGAGCAACATCACAAGCTCAAAATTGCTGATGAGGCATTGGCTGCTGCCGCTAAGTTATCTGATCGTTATATCAGCGATCGCTACTTACCAGATAAAGCCATTGACTTAATTGACGAGGCTGGATCAAGGGTACGTCTGCTAAACTCTCAACTTCCTCCCGAAGCCAAAGAATTAGATCAAGAATTGCGACAAGTTCTCAAGGAAAAAGACGAAGCCGTCAGATCCCAAGACTTCGATAAAGCTGGAGAGCTGCGCGATCGGGAAATGGAAATCAAAGCCGATATTCGTGCCTTAGCTGATCAGAAGAAGAAAAGCACCGATGTCAAAGATAATCCCATTGTGGACGAAGAAGAAATCGCCCACATTGTCGCTTCTTGGACAGGTGTACCCGTTCAGAAATTAACGGAATCGGAAGCTGATAAACTCTTACACATGGAAAAAACCCTCCATCAACGGATTATCGGTCAAGAAGACGCTGTTAAAGCCATTTCCCGTGCTATTCGTCGTGCTAGAGTGGGCTTGAAAAATCCCAATCGTCCGATCGCATCTTTTATCTTCTCTGGACCTACTGGGGTAGGAAAAACCGAACTTACCAAAGCCTTAGCCACTTATTTCTTCGGTTCAGAAGAAGCAATGATCCGTTTGGATATGTCCGAGTATATGGAACGTCATACGGTATCGAAATTAATTGGCTCACCTCCGGGGTATGTAGGTTATAACGAAGGGGGACAATTAACCGAAGCTGTGCGTCGTCGTCCTTATACAGTGGTACTTTTCGACGAGATTGAAAAAGCTCACCCTGACGTATTTAATCTCTTGTTACAAATCCTTGAAGACGGACGCTTAACGGATTCGAAAGGGCGTACCGTTGACTTTAAAAACACCCTCTTAATTATGACTTCCAACATCGGTTCAAAAGTTATCGAAAAAGGAGGCGGTGGTTTAGGATTTGAATTAGAAGAAGATCAAAATGAATCTCAATATAATCGCATTCGCTCTCTTGTTAACGAGGAATTGAAAAACTACTTCCGTCCAGAGTTTCTCAACCGCTTAGATGAAATTATCGTCTTCCGTCAACTCAATAAAGAAGAAGTAAAAGAAATTTCGGAACTCTTGTTAAAAGAAGTCTTTGCCCGTTTAACCGAGCAGGAAATCACCCTACAAGTAACCGACAAATTCAAAGAACGCTTAATCGAGGAAGGCTTCAACCCCTCTTATGGGGCAAGACCTTTACGTCGTGCTATTATGAGACTGCTTGAAGATGTCTTAGCAGAAGAAATTTTGTCTAAACGTCTGCAAGAAGGAGATTCTGCTATCGTTGATATTGGGGAAGATGGCAAAGTCGTCATCAATACTAAAAAGGAGAATCCTTTGTTAGTGAAAGCAAACTAACTCAAAACCGTAGGTTGGGTTAACCAAGTGTAACCCAACGCAAAAAAATTATGACACAAGAAATCAATTTCTTGCTAATAGTCTAAACCCATTGAAATGGGTTATTTTTTTGCGAATTTTTAGCCCTTATTTCCTCATGGTGCGATCGCATCCTAGGGGATTATACCTGAGTTCAGGATAAAATTTTAGGTTATATTTAACAGTCAATTTCGTCTTTCTGTTCTTCCATCGCTATATTATTCTCATCTTCTAGCCATTCTTGCCATTCGTCTCCCACCTCTAAGTTAGACAATTCATTTGCTACTACCTCATTCTCATTGACGATCGAGTCTTCCTCTAAAGGTGATTCTTCTTCTAGCCACTCTTGCCATTCCTCCTCCTCAGAGGAGTTATCAGGAGAAGTTCCATTACTATTAATGATGCTATCTTCTGAATAATCACCATCCATAAACTCATCCCAATTGTCTTCTTCTTGAGCATTGATAATGACTTCCGCTTCGTTATCTTCTTCCATGACAAAATCATCCCAATTTTCTTCCTCAGAAATGATTTCTTCTTCGGTTTCTCCGACTATATCATCAACAATACCGTTGACCCAATTATTATCTTCTAGGGAATTTTCTTCTGCCTCAAAATTTTCATTTTGCTCATTTTGCTCAACATTAAATTCTTCTATGTTATCTTCTTGTTTTTTATTGATTGAAATAACTTTTTTCTCTACTTTTTTTAATGTATTTATTTCTATGGGAAGCCCAGAAATTATTTGCAAAATACCAATAATTGTTTCCCTATTTTTATGCCATAATTCGTAAACCGATTCCTTTTGTTGTTCATGAAAATCAACTATATCTATTGCTTCTGAATTGTTTTTTGTCCGATTATCCATTAAATTTGGATCACTTATCCTATTAGTAATACCTTGAAGAAGGTCAATCACTGTTTTAATTTCCTGCTGTTCATCTGCTGTAGATTTAGTGGTAATTTTTAGTGTTAAACTATTACTAAAAGCAAGTAAAAGAGCTTCCTGTAACTTTCTTGTTTGTATTAACTCTTTCATTTTATTGTAATTATTCATCGCAAAATACCTGATTTTTTAGTATTAAAATTATATAATTTCTTGGATAATTAAATAGTATATAAATTAAGATAATGCTTGATAGTTTTGTTGTAAAATAGCAAACATTTGCTGTAAACTTTGCACATTTTGTAAAATGTGCTTATGGGCGTGTTCGAGTTCTTCAAAATGGATATTTTCTAAACTTTTATCCCCTAATTGATGCTCAATTTCATTTTGTAACAAATCAATCAGACTATGACAAGCTGTAGAGTCATCCCCGTGAATATTTGCCGTCATAATCTCTATTTTCATAGCTTCCGACATTGCGATCGCCATTGCTTCTTCTAAATTTCCCTGTAGAATTTGGGCTTTTACTTCTTCAATTTTACTCATAACAATAAATCTCCTTTTGATCTTCTCTTTAGCTTATACTAGAATTAGCCCAATTCAATGAATAATTAACAATTAAGAGGTGTCGGGTTTCAGGTGTCAGGGAAATAAAGAAATATCTCTTTCTCATTTCCCCATGCTTCCCAACTCCCTATTCTTTAAGCCAAGGTTTCATAGCGTTTTCCCAAGCACAAATTTCATCGTCACTAAACCAAAGACAAATCTCTCTTTGAGCAGTTTCGATCGCATCTGAGCCATGAATAATATTACGTCCAATGTCAATACCAAAATCACCTCTAATTGTACCCGGTTCGGCGGCTAAAGGATCAGTAGAGCCAATTAATTTCCGTGCGGAAGCCACAACTCCTTCTCCTTGCCATACCATAGCCACAACGGGAGAGGAAATAATAAATTCCACTAAACCATTGAAAAAAGGTCTTTCTTTATGAACATCATAGTGTTTTTCCGCCAACTCACGGGAAACCTGCATCAGTTTTAAACCTGCGAGAGTAAAGCCTTTTTGTTCAAAGCGTTTGACAATTTCACCGACTAAATTACGTTGTACACCGTCGGGTTTGATCATAATAAAAGTACGTTCCACGAGATTCTCCTTTTTATAATATCTAAAATATCTTTCCCTAAAAAAGATTAACCTAAGATGGTACATTTAGGAATTTAAAATTTAGAATGTAGAATTAAAATCTCCCTACTCCGTATGGGTTGAATATAGTCAATCCCTACATTACTCATTACTCATTCCTCGAATCTATGCCTCTAGTTGATATTGACACCTTAATCGAAAAAGCGATCGCCTCTCAAGTAATTAGTTTTCCCACCGACACATTACCTGCTTTAGCCGTCAAACCCAGTCACAGTGAATTGATATTTGAGTTAAAGCAAAGAAGTTTAGAAAAGCCATTAATCTTAATGACAAGCAGTATTGAGGAAATCTGGGATTATGTGCAAGGTACAACGAAAGAATTAGAAATTTGGCAAAATATCGCCCAAAAACACCTACCCGGTGCCTTGACAATGGTTTTACCAGCCTCTGAGAAAATTCCCCCTACCATGAATCCTCTTAACCCTCACAGTATTGGTGTTAGAGTTCCCCAAGATGCGATCGCACAGAAAATATTAAGTAAAACAGGGGCATTAGCCACCACCAGTGCCAACCTTTCAGGGGAAGAAGCCTTAACCAACATGACTGATATTGCCGAGAAATTCCCTTCTGTTTATGCTTTGGATGTCCAAGACATGAATTTCTCAGGAATTGCCTCTACCGTGATAAAATGGACGAGTGGAGACTGGCAAATATTACGTCAAGGACAAATAAAAATTTAGAATGAATAATGAATAATTAGTCTCAAATCCTAATCCCCAATCCCAAATTCCCTACTCTTTACTCCTTACTTCCCACTCTATGGTTAATACAAATAAAAAAAACACCCCAAAACAAATTTTCCGTCAAGTATTTGTTATTTTATCGGGATTATCCTTTGCTTCCTTTTCCATTATTGGTGTTATTAAGATGTTAAAAACCCCCAATAATGCTAACCAGCCTCAACAAGAAGTAGTTTCTCCTGAAACGCAACTAGAAAAAGAAGCTCAAGGGTATAAACTGGTATTAGAAAGAGAACCTGATAATCGTTTTGCCCTCGAAAGGTTAGTACAAATTTATTTAACAGGTGGTGATTTGGTTTCGGCTTTGCCTCTGATGGAAAAATTAGTCTCCCTCGAACCTCAAAACCAGAGTTATCAAGAGGCATTGGGTTTTATTAAGCAAGGTTTAGCAGAAAAACAAACTCAACCCCCTACCCCAGAAAATTCACCTTAAATGTGTTAAGGTTCAGGATATTCTCCCCCAACGGCGATGCCTGTTTCGGCAATACTGGCATTTTCAATATTCATGTTATTCATAGTTGCCCCTGTTACTTGAGCATCAAAAATGATGGCATAGCTTAGATCAACATTGTTTAAATTAGAATAGTTTAAAGTCGCATTGGTGAGAAAAGTATTGCTTAAATCCGCCCCTTGCAAATTTGCACCGTCCAAATCCGCCCCTTCTAAATTAGCTGAGTTTAAATTGGCATGACGCAAATCAGCGTTTCTCAAATCTGCACCGATTAAATGCGCCCCTTGCAAATTCGCCCCTGCTAAATCACATCCCATACAAAGATTCGTCTCTAATAATTGTTTCAGATGATCGGGATTTTCCGCTTTACTAGATTCGACAACAACTAATGTGCTTAAAAGTCCCATCACCAAAGGTGCGGCTACGCCGATCGCACATACGATATATTTTTTCATGATAGAAAAACTCCTTTTCGAGTCCATATATCTAATTATAACAAATAAAGGGGCGATCGCATCGAGTACGGCAATCCGATGGCCACCCTAATAGAAAGACTGCAAAAGTCAGAAAAAAAATTCCAAATGGCTATTGCATTGTACAGGCTTTACGATATGATTAGGGTCATTAGAAAAATTTACTTGATTTAGTTTAAATATTAAAAGAGGAAAAAACTGTGATTAGAGTAGCTATTAATGGTTTTGGACGTATTGGGCGTAACTTCTTACGTTGTTGGTTAGGACGTGAAAACACTGGTTTAGAGGTTGTGGGCATTAATGACACTTCTGATCCCCATACTAACGCACATTTATTAAAATATGACTCCATGTTAGGACGTTTTGATGCCGATATTCAAGCCGATGAAAATTCCATCACTGTCAACGGTAAAACCATAAAATGTGTGTCCGATCGTAATCCTCTTAACTTACCTTGGAAAGATTGGAATATCGATTTAATCATCGAATCCACAGGGGTTTTTGTCACTGATGAAGGCGCTTCCCAACATATCGAAGCAGGTGCGAAAAAAGTGTTAATCACTGCTCCGGGTAAAGGTGCGAACATTGGTACTTATGTAGTTGGTGTTAACCATAAAGACTATTCTCATGATCAATATAATGTAATTAGTAACGCAAGTTGTACCACCAACTGTCTAGCACCCGTTGCCAAAGTTCTTCATGAGCATTTCGGTATCATCAAAGGTACGATGACTACCACTCATAGTTATACTGGAGATCAACGTATTTTGGATGCTAGTCACCGTGATTTACGTCGTGCGCGTGCGGCCGCTATCAATATTGTACCAACTAGCACTGGTGCAGCTAAAGCAGTTGCGTTAGTGTTACCCGAACTAAAAGGAAAATTGAACGGTATTGCATTGCGTGTTCCTACTCCTAACGTTTCCGTTGTGGATTTAGTAGTTCAAGTTGAAAAAAATACCATCGCTGAACAAGTTAACCAAGTCTTAAAAGAGGCGGCTGAAGGGGAATTAAAAGGTATTTTAGGTTATAACGATTTACCCCTAGTTTCCAGTGACTATCGTGGAACTGATGTTTCCTCTATTGTTGATGCTAGTTTAACAATGGTTATGGCGGGAGACATGGTGAAAGTTGTAGCTTGGTATGACAACGAATGGGGTTATTCTCAGAGGGTTGTGGATCTAGCTGAAGTCGTTGCTTCTAACTGGAAATAAACGGAGAGGTTGGGGTTCGGAGTTCGGAGTAATCATTCATTGTTCATTTTTAATTGTTCATTGTTCATTGTTTATTGCCATTTCTCAACAATAGATGTATGATTATAGAGTAGATACAATTAAGGAAATCTTAAACTAGATACACTGCTCAATCACAATAAAAGTATCATTTTCATGAGAAATAGGCATATTAGTCCCGATAGCGCCCTTGGCTTAGTTTCTACTTACAGTTTCCCCGCCATTGTGGGAACGGCAGATATGATGCTCAAATCCGCAGGAGTGGTGTTAGTAGGTTATGAGAAAATTGGTGCTGGGCATTGTACTGCTATTGTTCGAGGACGTATCGCAGATGTGCGTTTAGCGGTGGAAGAAGGGGCAAAAATGGCGGAACAGATTGGGCAGTTACATACTAAGTTGGTCATTCCTCGCCCGATGCCTAATTTAGAAGCAGTTTTCCCTATTGGTAGTCGTTTAGTGGAAGTGGCACAACAAAAGAGTGGTTTTAGTCGTTTAAGTAATCGCTCTATTGGCTTATTAGAAACAAAGGGTTTTCCTGCCATGGTAGGGGCTGCCGATGCGATGTTAAAATCGGCTGATGTACAGTTGGCTTCTTATGAGACTATTGGTGCTGGTTTGTGTACTGTCATTATACGGGGATCTGTAGCCAATGTGGCAGTTGCGATCGAATCTGGAATGGCGGAAGCGGAAAGAATAGGGGAATTAAACGCTGTGATGATTATTCCTCGACTATTGGAAGATTTAGAACATACCTTACCCGTTGCTAATTATTGGTTAGACGAACAACAAAGAGAACAACCTTTACCGATATTTACCTCACAACAAAGACAAAGAACACGACGGAAATTAGTGGCATTGCCTGAATTAGAAAAAATACCCCTTAGCTTTGAAACCAGAGAAAAAGTACAGCAGGAGGCGAAACTAGAGTCTCAATTAGAGTTAAATCCCGAAAACGACCAGAGTTAACCTGAGTTGGATATAAGAAAAAATCATTTATTAGGTGCGATCGTATCTGTACATAATTAAATTACTTGAGTTCGAGATAAAATTTTCGGTGGTGTAAAAGAGTCAGTTATCGGGAAATACTTGATTTTCCATTTTGCACAAAAACCTTGCATTTACTATTATCTTTTGTTATTGTAGATCCGTATTCGGTATATCTAAAACAATGTTGACTAAATTTACAGGGGTTTCAAGCCTTACTATGCACCGGCATTAGGAAACAAGTAGCTACCTAAGTATTGCCAACTATTACTCAACAGTGGCATCATAGTTGGGATTTCTTTATTTTGAACTTAATCTATATTTTTAAATGACTGACTCTAACACCGAATTAATTAATCAGGAAAAATCCACTCCATCAGAGATTACCATATTTAAGACGCTTCCCGATTTAATTTTGCCTCCCCCTAGTGGCATGATGAGAGTGCAACAACAATTGGATTTATTACTATTAGCTTTAGAGGCTTTACAATTAGGCGGATCAGAGTATATGTTAGCAATTAGTAAAGAATTAGGAGTCGATTCAATTATCAAAAATCGTCTTAGTTTATGGCGTTTACGTTGTAGTAATCCTTGGCGTAAGTGTTATACCAGAGAGTCTTTAAATTCAGTACAGGTTAAGGCTTTAACTCTTGTTACTGTTAGATGTGCGAAAAAATTTGTGCTCCCGATTCGTCAATTATTAGTGGCGGCACAACAAATGGAGGATAAGCAAATGCCTTTAGAAAATAATTTCCGTATTTCTGAATATTTTACTAGGTTTCGATCGCACTTTCTTAGTCGAATGAATTCTCGTCGTGCAAAAGTATCTATTTATCTGTCTTCTGCGGATGAGTTAAATAAATTAGCTTTATCTTTATTGGAAGAATTATTGTTTTATACGGGAATTAGGGGGGAAGAAAGACTATGGGTAAAAATTTTTGACGGGGAAGTATTGAATTAATTATATTTTTATTTACGGGTAAATCTGAACACTTCTATTGATTGAGAAGTTAAGAATAAACCAAGAAAGATGTAAGTTAAAAACACGAGCAAATTACTACTATTAAATATACCCATAACAAAATTTTCATAGTTTTTTAACAAGGAAAAATGGGCTAAAAAATCCCCTAATTGTCCTCCAATACTATTCGCTAAAGCATCTAAAATAGAAAGGGTGATTACGACAATAAAAGTTATAATTGCTGAGAAAATAGTGCTATCCGTCAAAGAGGAAATAAACATTCCTAATGATAAAATCGAAGCCGCCATTAATATCAAGCCTAAATGTGCTAATAATAGTAATTGGGGAGAAAGAGGAGGAGTTACCCCTTGAAATGCGATCGCCTCGTATAGTATGATCGGCATGATCATGGTAATAAAAAAGATTAACACTCCCATTAACTTACCCAATGCCACTACCCAATTAAACAAAGGAGAAGTTGCCAATAACTCAATAGTACCTCTTTTTCTTTCTTCTGCATATAAACCCATAGAAAGAATCGGCAAAATAAATAGACTCAAAGATGCGATCGAGTTGAAATAAATTTGCATAAATTCATACACCACATCTACAGGAGTGGTATTGCCTAATTGTTCTTGAATAGCTACATTGTGAATGATACCCTGTTCACTCAAGAGAAGAAAAACAAAAAAGATTCCTGAAATCAACCAGAAAACGGCGGCAACACTAAAGGCTAAAGGGGAAACAATATAGCCGTGTAACTCTTTTTGGATAATGGCAACGATATTCCAAAATACTTTCATCAATTAAAATTTACTAATTTTATAGATAGTAGGATTGTTATACTTGTTGCCATAAAAGTTTAACATAATATGGTCAGCCTAAATGAATTGTGCCAGTGCGATCGAGGAAGTCGGGAGATTGATAAAATTCCATCTTCCCTTATCACCTGACACCTAGTGTACAAGTGATTTAGGTTTACTATTCCTCTGATATTCATTACTCATTATCGATTACTTAATATGCTTAGTTCTTTAATATGGTTACCTATTTTTGGGGCGTTAATTATTTGTTTTCTCCCTAGTTTTAAAAATAGTTTTATTTATCGTAATTTAGCCCTAATTATCGCTGGAATTACTCTAATTATTAATATTATTATTGCTATTAATTTTGATATTAGTTTATTTGATACACAATTTAGTGAAAGTTTTTCTTGGTTAGGCTGGTTAGGATTAAGCTATGACTTAGGTGTTGATGGCTTATCTTTGCCCCTTATTTTTCTCAATAGTTTATTAACTTTAATCGCCATTTATATTTCCCCTAAAGATATTCAAAGACCTCGTTTTTATTATGGTATGATTTTACTTTTAACCGGAGGAGTTGCTGGGGCATTTTTAGCAGAGAATTTGCTGTTATTTTTTCTCTTTTATGAAATAGAAATTGTGCCTTTATATTTCCTGATTGCGGTTTGGGGCGGTGCAAGGAGAGGTTATGCGGCGATGAAATTTTTACTCTATACTGCTTTATCTGGATTCCTCGTCTTGGTGTCTTTCCTCGGCTTAGTATGGTTTAGTGGGGAGTCAACTTTTGCCTTTGAATCCTTAAAATCTCATACTTTGCCCGTTGCTACCCAAGTTTTACTGTTAATTCCCCTTTTAATCGGTTTATTTATCAAAATTCCTATTTTTCCTTTCCATACTTGGCTTCCCGATGCTCACGTCGAAGCTAGTACGCCAGTATCCGTACTCTTGGCAGGGGTGTTATTAAAATTAGGCACTTATGGCTTATTGCGTTTTGGAGTGGGTTTCTTTCTTGAGGGGTGGTTAGTAGTTGCACCTTATTTGGCTTTTTTGGCAGGTATTAGCGCTTTATATGGTGCTATGTGTGCGATCGCCCAGAAGGATATGAAAAAAGTGGTTGCCTATTCCTCCATTGCCCACATGGCTTATATTTTATTGGGTGCTGCCGCTACCACTCGATTGAGTTTACAGGCTTCTATTTTGCAAATGGTAAGTCATGGTTTAATTAGTGCCATGTTGTTTATATTGGTGGGTATTGTTTATCAGAAAACTGGTAGCCGTGATGTCGACTATTTAAGGGGTTTACTTAATCCCGAAAGAGGTTTACCGATTACGGGTAGTTTAATGATCTTAGCGGTGATGGCCAGTTCAGGTATTCCGGGTATGGTGGGCTTTATTTCCGAATTTTTGGTATTTAGAGGTAGTTTTCCTATTTTTCCCATTCCTACCTTACTTTGTCTCATTGGCACTGGTTTAACGGCGGTTTATTTCTTGTTAATGGTGAATAAAGTCTTTTTTGGGCGTTTAACTCCAGAATTGAGCAATTTACCCCGGGTTTTATGGACGGAGAGACTACCTGCTATCGTTTTAGCGGTTTTCATTATCCTCTTTGGTTTACAACCCCATTTTATTAGCCGTTGGAGTGAAACCCAAGCCTCTTTGATTTTTTATGGTGGCTACGAAGTCGTTAAGGGGAGATAAGGTGGACAAGGGGGAGAAACCTTACAAAATGAGTTCTGATGAGTATATTACAAAATTCTCTAAAAACCCGCCCTTGTGAGTTCTCCCCTCCCCCGTTCTCGTCTTCATCATTATTTTTATATCGAACTCAGGTAATAAGGATCTAATTATGCCCAAACAGGTCATTTAATTTGTTAAAATGACACTAATCTGTTACCGATGAAAAATAATTTGTTCCTGTACAATAGACATCTCCAGAAATTATCTTTTACTGACTCGCAGTAAGGGCTTAAGCCCTTAAAATGTCTATTATTGGAGATGTCTAATTAGAGTAGATGACACTCTCCCCGAAACCACTACTCTCCTTGACGGGCGTGGAGGGACTCGAACCCCCGACCTGCTGATCCGTAGTCAGCCGCTCTAATCCACTAAGCTACACACCCAATTAATTGACACTTATTTATCATAACTCATTGTTTTTAAAAAAGCAAGATGATTGATTGTTTAATTCTGGTTTAAGGATTGGTTAAAGAAAAAAGAGAAAACCCCCCAAAATTTTGTTAAGATCAACGGTGTGCAATGTCAACATCATCAATGGATCAGGTAGAGACAAATATAGGTCAAAATATGAAGGATCATCAAACAAATTCAATCAACGAGCATTCTTTTCTCCATATCGATAAACCAGAAGAAGCCTGTGGGGTTTTTGGGGTTTATGCACCGGAAGAAACAGTGGCAAAGTTAGCCTATTTTGGTTTATATGCTTTACAGCATCGGGGACAGGAATCCGCAGGAATTGCCACTTTTGACCATGGCTCTTGCTATTGTTATAAGGATATGGGCTTAGTTTCCCAAGTGTTTAATGAGTCCATTTTATCTAACTTACAAGGTCAGATTGCCATTGGTCATACCCGTTACTCTACCACTGGATCAAGTTTGAAAGTCAATGCACAACCTGCTGTTGTTGATTCTCGTTTGGGTAAATTCGCCTTAGCACATAACGGCAATTTAGTCAATACTTTGGAATTAAAAGCTGAATTAGATCAACGTGGTTCGAAGTATATTACTACCACTGACTCGGAAATGATTGCCATTATGATTGGCAAAGAGGTGGATAGTGGCAAGGATTGGGTAGAAGCTGCCATTAGTTCTTTTAATTGGTGTCAGGGGGCTTATAGTTTGGTGATTGGTACTCCTTATGGTATGATGGGGGCAAGAGACCCTCAAGGGGTACGTCCTTTGGTGATAGGTGCTTTAAATCAAGAAAATAGCACGATTCGTTATGTTTTGGCTTCGGAAACCTGCGCTTTAGATATTATTGGCGCAGAATACTTACGGGATGTCCAACCGGGGGAGTTAGTCTGGATTACAGAAGATGGTTTGACTTCTCATCAATGGCATGATCCTTCTAAACCTAAATTATGTGTGTTTGAAATGATCTATTTTGCTCGTCCTGATAGTATCATGGGAGCGGATAGTTTATATGCTTATCGTCTCCGATTAGGGGAACAGTTGGCAAAAGAGTCTTTTACTGATGCTGATATAGTTATCGGTGTACCTGATTCTGGTATTCCTGCCGCTATTGGTTATTCTCGTCAGTCTGGGATTACCTATCAAGAAGGTTTAATTAAAAATCGTTATGTGGGGCGCACTTTTATTCAGCCTACTCAACATATGCGCGAACATGGTATCCGTATGAAGTTAAATCCCCTTAAGGACGTTTTGGCGGGAAAAAGGGTGATCATTATTGATGATTCTATTGTTAGAGGCACTACCAGCCTTAAAATTGTCCGTGCTTTAAGGGATGCAGGTGCGATCGAAGTTCACGCCAAAATTTCTTCTCCCCCTGTCACTCATCCTTGTTTCTATGGCATTGATACCGATAGCCAAGATCATTTAATCGCAGCTACAAAAAGTATAGAAGACATCGCCCGTCAAATCGAGGTTGATTCTTTAACTTATTTATCGGAAGAAGGGATGTTGAAGGTGACGACTGAGAATCCTCAAAATTTCTGTACTGCTTGTTTTAATGGTAATTATCCCATTGATATACCAGAAAATGTCAAACGCTCGAAATTGATTTTGGAAAATGCTAAATAGACATCTTGTAGAAACACAGGCAAGATGCCTGTTTCACGGTACAAGAATCAAAATTAACCGACGGTGAAATATTTATGAATTGGGATGTTTTTTTACCTGTTTTTATTATCACGTTAAGAAATCTTTTTCCGATCGCTTTACTATTGGGAATTGTTTTTGCCAGTTTTCAACGAATTAATCATCCTCAATATTATCGTCAAATTTATTTAGGTATTTCGGCAGGAATTGTTGCTTCTTTTTTAGTCGGCTCTTTTTTTTCTCAAGGACTAAATAATGTTAATTCTTCTGATTATTCGGCATGGATTTTTACCCCTTTAATTATTAATATTTCTACATTTATCACTATTGCCTTATTAATTTGGTTTATCTTTTGGCTTAGTCAACAGGGGTACTTTTGGCAAAAGTTGGGTAGCACTAATGATATTTTAATGGGTAAATATTCACGACAATTAATATTTTCTTTGGCTTTATTTCTTGTCTTAATCAGGGGCGTAGAAATTGTTTTATTGTTAAATGTTCAATATAATGATCATATTTTTTCGAGTAGTTTAGGTGCGATCGCATCTTTTTTATTTGTGGGAATTATTGGTGTGGCTTTTGTTTATTTACAAATGCAATTAAATGATGATTTATTCTTTAAAATTTTAGGTATTTTCCTCATTTTTCTCTCAGGGGGTTTAATGGTAAATACTATTTATAATCTGGAAGCAAATATCACTTTTATTAACGAATTAAGTAAGGCAAATAATTGGTGTTTATTTTCTCAAGATTCCTGCTTATTAGGTTCATTATTATGGGAAAATAATAGTTTTTTCGTAGATAAAGCCTTTCCTTTTATTGTACTCAAAATACTATTGGGTTATCATGATCATATCTACTTAATTCCGTTGATATTTTATTTACTATTTGTTATAGTTACGGGAAAAATGTATTTGCAAAACTTAAAAAATTCTTCCTAAGATAAAATCAATGTTAAATTAGAGATGAATTAAAAAACATCAGCTATCAATAAAGACCATGAATCTCCATAGTAATATTGAACAAAAATTACAAAATCTTCGCTTTCAGGCAGGAGAATGTATTTTTCGAGAAGGAGATAAAGGTAATGTTGCTTATATTATCGAAGAAGGGTTGGTAGAAATTACTACTGTCGTGGATAATCGTCCAACTATCTTAAATACACTAAAAACAGGAGATATGTTTGGAGAATTGGCTTTAGTGGATGGTAGTCCCCGTTCTGCTTCGGCTTATGCTAAAACAGATATAGTGTTAACGGTTGTCACCAGTGAACAAGTCAGAAGTAGGATTGATGACGCTGATCCCATTTTAAAGCTACTATTGATGGTAGTAATGAAGTATTTTCGTTCAGAGACAGGAAGGTTAAGACCTAGTCAATTAGAACAAAGCTCTGTTAGTATTGAACAAACTAAACAAGAATATCAGGTTAGAATCTGTCAGGCTATTGATTTAATCCGCCTAGAAAGTGATTTGCGCAACGGTTTTAAACGAGGGGAGTTAATCCCATTTTATCAGCCCATTGTAGATTTAAAAACTAATCAAATTGAAGGTTTTGAGGTATTATTACGCTGGTTTTGTCACAAAAGGGGGCGTATTTCTCCTGATACTTTTATTCCTTTGGCAGAGTCAACTTCGTTGATTATTCCTATCGGTGAATGGATTTTAGATCAAGCCTTAGATGCCATTGAGTTGATTAAACAGAAAACGGACAAAGAGATTTTTCTCAGTATTAATGTGGCAGAAAAACAAATTGCTGACGGCAATTTTCTCACTGTTGTCAAAGAAAAAATTACTAACTCAAAATCGAAACCTAGTCAAATAAAACTGGAAATCTTAGAAAGAAGTTTATTTGAGGGTGAGGATGCTGTTTACTTGGTTGAATTTTGTCGAGATTTTGGTTTACCCCTCGTTATTGATGATTTTGGTACGGGTTACGCTAATTTAGCGTATCTTAAAAATTTCCAATTTGATACGGTAAAAATTGATAAATGCTTTGTTGAAAATATTGATAATAATGGGAAAGATCGAACCATTTGTCGTGCTTTAATTGATTTATCTCACGGTTTGAATATGACTACGGTGGCAGAAGGAATTGAAAATCAAGAACAGTTAGATATTTTACGGGATTTAGGTTGTAATTTTGGTCAAGGTTATTTCTTTTCTCCTCCTGTTTGTTTAGAAGATGCGATCGCACTTATCAAAAATCTGTGGGTCTAAAACTCTGCCCTTTAGGGTATTAGTGTGTTAAGATATAGAAACTGATTAATAATATCTTGTCTGATTTCTTCAAACTTTTTGAAAATTTCTTCAGGTGACAAAATTGGAGATGTCTATTATGTAGCAATCCTAAATCTTATGTGAGAAATAAAAGCGTCATAAATAATAAACACCCCTCATCACCCCTTCCCCTCATCACCTCTTCCCCTCATCACCTCTTCCCCTCATCACCCCTTCCCCTCATCACCTCTTCCCCTCATCACCTCTTCCCCTCATCACC
>CAYPDC010000017.1:0-1389 GCA_964409355.1 uncultured Cyanobacterium sp. | reverse complement strand
TTCCCCTCATCACCTCTTCCCCTCATCACCTCTTCCCCTCATCACCTCTTCCCCTCATCACCTCTTCCCCTAAATCATATGCTAATTCAGCAACGCCAAGATAATTTATAATTTATCATCTAATTTAGTATTTTCATGATAAGATTAAGTTTCTTTAAGTTTAACGGAGGTCAGAAAAAGTCGTGTTTAAGACAATTATCCCTCAAATCATGATTTCTTTACTCATAGGAGGTGTTAGTTTATTCTCTGGGGATTTATCCGCACAGGCACAAACTAAGACATCTTTAAATTCTCAACAAAGACAGCAATTATTTAAGCTACTGCAACAGGGGGAGCAGTATGTGGTGACAGGAAATGTCAATAATGCTTTGTCTATTTATCGTCAGGCGGCGAGTTTAGATCAAAGTAATCCTAAAATATTTTCTAGTATTGGTTATCTTTACGCTTCGGCAGGAAATTTCTCTAATGCCGTGGAGGCTTATCAACAGGCTATTTCCCTCGCCCCGGATAATGGTGATTTTTACTATGCTTTGGGTTATTCTTTCGCACAGTTGGGAGATACTAAAAAGGCGATCGCAGCTTATGAAAAAGCAGTTCAATTACAGCCAAAAAATGCCGATAGTTTAGTAGCTTTAGGGGTTTTACTGGTGCGGAATAAACAATATGCCGATGTAGAAAGTTATTTTCAGAGGGCGATCGCCCTTGATCCCAAAAACGAAACCGCCTATGATATGATGGCAACGGCATTGTATCAACAAGAAAAAAATACTGAAGTCATTGCTTTTCTGGAAACAGCCTTAGAGAAATTCCCCCACAATCAAGATTTAAGGTTGAAATTGGCTACTGCCTACTTCAAAGGGCAAAAATTAGACGCAGGATTAGAAGAATTAAAAACATTAGAAGATTCTCAACCCAATAACCCCCAAATAATCTTCAAAATGGGGATGGTATATGAACAAAGACAAGACTGGGATAAAGCCCTAAAAGCCTATGAGAAAGCCTTTGCCCTCGATAATAACCTAATTCAAGCGCATGGGGGAGTGGCGAGAATTTTAGAGCAAAAAGAAGACTATTTTCGTGCTATTGTCGCCTATCGTCGTTTTGTGGAATTAGCACCGCAAAATCCTTACGGTTATCATCGCCTCGGCTTACTTTTAAAAACTAGAGGTAGAGGAGAAGAAGCGAGAGAAATGTTAAATAAAGCCGTAACTATTTATCAACAACAAGGAAAAACCGATGCAGTAGCCCAAGTGCAGAAGGAGTTGTAAAGTTAGGGGTTGGGAGTTAGGAATTAGGAATTACCTCAGTTCGATATAAGAATTGTTGATTTAGGTAGGTTTCGGGTTGCAGGTTTCAGGTGGGTTTTTTTAAGATTGATTAATCAATCAA
>CAYPDC010000016.1:24396-47364 GCA_964409355.1 uncultured Cyanobacterium sp. | reverse complement strand
TTCGCCCCTAACGCCCTTTAGGGCGGGGCTTTAGACCCACAGATTTTTGGTAAATCTTATTTGATAAACCATTAATCAATATCTCCCAATACATCATCTAAACAGTAGGTTTCATGATTAGATATTTGTTCAAGGGAACGTTGTAAACTTTCTCTTAGCCCTGAAATAGATAATAATTCTATTGTCTCTTGTAAACTCTCGTATTTTTTTGAGAGATTAACACCGCCGAAGCATTAACCCCTTGTAATTCATAGATTTTATTTTCTTCGTTTACTGATTTGATTAATTCGATTAAATCTTCTTGACTGTTATTTATTAATAATTTTTCCATTAGTGACACTCCGTTATCAATAATATTTTAGTTTAGCAAATTGATCAAAGCTCGAACCCTCACATAAGAGCGATCGAACTCCCTAAAGAGATCGTACTCCCCAAAACTCGATCGCACCTTTCCTGTCGGTTGGGTTGAGATACGAAACCCAACAAAATCATGATTAATTGATGTTTGAATGTTGGGTGGCACTTCGTTTAACTTGGTTTTTATTAGGTGGGATCATAAGTTATCATAAAATTATTCAACAATTGATATAGTTAGAGTTGAACAGGTTAGTTTAACATCTGTGGAGGTATTCGCTACCTTGTAAGCTCCGTCTCTCCATTAATAACATTGTTTGCCGTCACCTTCGGTGGTTGGTGAGCGTAGTCGAACCACAATCTTTGATTTAACGGTTGCGTGTTCAATAAGCTAAAATAAAAAGGAAATATAGAAATCCCTAAAAACTATATAAATAGGTGCTTTATTACTGTAAAAACTATAAGTAATAATACTTAAAATAACCACTATTAAAACCAGCCGAGGAACGTTCCATGACTCAAACTTCCCCCCAATCTGACCGTCAAAAGCAAAATAAAATTAATCCTAATTTCCGTCAAAGGTTTATACCATCTCCTGACAAGTTACCCCTTGAAACTCCCCCACCCCCTCAGTCATCGGAAAATTTGATTCAATGGTGGCAAAAACAAAATCTTCGCTTTAAAACGTCCTCACTTGCGATCACCCTTAGTATTTTGCCCATTATTATTGTGGGTAGTGTAATTGGTTTTACCGTGAATCAAGCCTTTCGGACGGAAATTAAAGAAGTACAAGAAGAAGAAGCCCAAAATATTGGTCAAGATATTAATTTAATCATCGCCGATCGTTTTGCCCAAACTCAAGGAATGGCACAAGTAATACCTCAATTAGAAGCCTATCAACAAAGAAATAAAGCTCAACTACAAGCTCAATTAAATAATTTTAAAACATTATATAAATACTTTGATACCATCGCCGTTTTTGATGCTCAGGGCAATGCCTTGGCGGAAAGTGGCGGTCGTGCTATGGAAAACCACATCCAAAGAACCTATATCCAACAAGCAAGACAAGCAAAAGGTGCGATCGTTAGTGAACCCATTATTTCTGAATGGGATGGGAATTATGGAGTTTATTTTGCCTCCGCTCTCTTAGATCCGAATACCAATGAAATTACTGGTTATATTAGGGCAAGAATCCAGGTACAGGAGTTACAAAAATTCCTCGCTAAAAATGAGAATACTCAAGAAACAGGCGAGAACATCTATCTAGTTGACGGTAAAAATCAAGTATTTTTATCCTCCGATACCATTTATTCTACCAACGTCACTACCACAGGTCAAACTGTCACCGAAACTCCTTTAGAAGCAGTGAAATCCGTTGAACAAGTATTTCCCAAATTAAAGTGGCAAGATTCCAACCAAGAAGGAAACACCACCGAAGATAAAAACCAGTTGACGAAAACAAGTCAAATCGTCACTTACTCTCCCCTGAAAATTGACATGGAATCAAATCCCCTGACTTGGGGGTTAATTTTAGCGGGAGATACCAGTGTTGTTCTCGCTCCAGTTAATCGTATCACAACATTAATCTTTCTAGGGATTCTCATTTCTGGGGGGGTAGTAGGTTATATCGCTTATACTGCCGCAGGATTAGTCGTTAATCCCATTGAAAAAACCTCCAAAACCATTAAACAAATCAGTGAAGGAGATTTAGACGCATCAGTAGAGGTGAAAGGGAATGATGAAATTGCCCAATTGGGTTATAGTATTAATGAAATGACCTATCAGCTTAAGAACCTATTACTAGAACAACAAACCTTCGCTAGTCAATCCAACCTCTTAAAAAATATTACCTTAGAAATGACTAAGGCATTTAATGTTAACGAAGTGTTTGAAATTGCTGTGAAGGAAATTCGTCAAGCCTTACAAGCAGACAGAGTTATCGTCTATAGTTTTGATGAAAATTGGCAAGGAACAATTATTGCCGAATCCGTTGATTCCAAATATCCCAAGGCATTAGGAGCGAGAATTTATGATCCTTGCTTTGCGGATAAATATGTGGGAAAATATGTGGCAGGTAGAGTTCAAGCTACTCCAGATATTTATAAAGCAGGGTTGACAGACTGTCATCTCGGACAGTTAGAACCCTTTGAAGTTAAAGCCAACCTAGTTGCTCCCATTATTGTTGACAAGGGTTTGTTGGGTTTATTAATTGCCCATCAATGTGCTAATCCCAGAAATTGGACATCTTCAGAAATCGACTTTTTCGGACAAACTGCCACTCAAATGGGTCCTGCATTACAAAGGGTAATGTTACTTGAATCCCAACAGTTAGATAGTTTCCTGTCTCAACAACTAAAAGATATTACCTTTAAAGTCGCAGAAGCATTGAATCAAGATAAGGTGTTTGAAGTGGCTACTAACATGGGCAGACAAGCGTTAAACGCTAGTCGGGTAATTATTTATACCTTTGATGAGGATTGGAAAGGAACAATTATCGTTGAATCAGTTGATCCTAAGTATCCAAAAGCATTGGGGGCAAAGATTAAAGATCCTTGTTTTGCGGATAAATATGTAGAAAAATATCAACAGGGTAGAGTTCAGGCAACTAATAATATCTATACTGCTGGTTTAACCAGTTGCCACATACAACAATTAGAACCTTTTGAAGTCAAAGCGAATTTAGTCACTCCAGTTATTGTAGAAGGGGAATTGTTAGGTTTATTGATTGCCCATCAATGTGATGCCCCTCGTCAGTGGACAACTTCGGAATGTAATTTTTTGTCGCAAGTTGCCACTCAAATTAGTCCTGCGTTAGAAAGAATCAGACTGCTAAATAAACAGCAACAAGCGGAGTTAGAACAAAGAAAGGCACGGGAAACCATGCAACAAAGAGCATTAGAGTTATTAATGCAGGTTGATCCGGTTTCTCAGGGAGATTTAACCATTAGGGCAACGGTGACAGAAGATGAAATCGGTACGATCGCAGACTCTTATAATGCTACCATCGAAAGTTTGAGAAAAATTGTAACTCAGGTACAAGGAGGTACAAAGGCGGTTAATGACGTTGTCACAGAACAAAATGACTATGTTGAAAACTTGGCACAGGAGGTAATTCGTCAGGCGGATGACATTAATACCGCCCTAGAAAAAATCCAAGTGTTAGCCTTCTCTGCTCGTACGGTACTCGATAACGCTGAACAAGCGGAAGAAGCGGTAAAACAAGCTAACCGCAGTGTAGAAGAAGGAGAGGTTGCCATGAATCGTACCGTTGATGGTATTTTGGCAATCCGTGAAACCGTGGCAGAAACGGCGAAAAAGGTAAAACGATTAGGGGAGTCAACCCAGAAAATTTCTAAGGTAGTTAACCTGATTGGTAGTTTTGCGGATCAAACGAACCTTTTAGCGTTGAATGCTTCCATTGAGGCGGCTCACGCAGGGGAAGAAGGACGAGGTTTTGCGGTGGTTGCGGAGGAGGTGCGATCGCTCGCTCGTCAGTCCGCAGAGGCAACCGCAGAGATTGAAAAGGTGGTGGCAGAAATTCAAGAGGAAACCAATGAGGTGGTTAAAGCAATGGAAACGGGTACGGAACAGGTAGTCGAAGGTACTAAACTGGTAGAAGATACCCGTCAAAGTCTGAATGATATTACGGCGGCTTCGGCTTTAATTAGTCAATTGGTAAGTGCGATCGCAGCTTCGGCGGCAGAACAGTCTCAAACCTCTGAATCCATTACTGATACTATGGCAGATGTGGCAGGAATTTCCAGTGATACTGCTAATGCGGTGACTCAGGTATCCCGCAGTTTCAAGAAGTTACAAAATGTTGCTGATAGCTTACAAGAGACGATCAGTAAGTTTAAGGTGAGTTAACGATAAATAGATTGCAGGTTTCAGGTAGCAGGTAGCAGGTATCAGGTGTCAGGTGTCAGGGATCAAATGTTTAAAAATCATTCTTCCCTATCTTCCCCATCTCCCGATGCTTCCCTTGCCCCCCCCTAATCCCGTAAGGGCATAATGCCTTATCTCCTTACTGATAAGGGAGCGAGACGCTCCCACTCCCACTCCTAACCCATTACCCATTATTCATTACTTCCCATGACTCAAGCGCCAGAAAAACCAAGTTTACAAAAAAATACTCCGTCTGAAACAGAAAATATACCCCCTGTTTCCGTGACGAAAAATCCAACAAACGCTCCCGTTAAGCCTTTATCCTCTGTGGTGAAATGGTTTTATGATTTATCCATCCGTAAAAAACAATTATTTGTAATTGTCGGCACTCAGGTAATTTCTTTTGCCGTACTTTTAGGGGTTGGGGTTTTAGAAATTGTATCTGGGGGGAGAGAGCAACTGATCAACCAGTCCATCTCTGAGTTGGAAGCGACTAATATTAACTATGGTATTAAAGTTAATCAAATGGGTTTCGGTTTTCGTGGTCAATCTGATAACGTTGCTATTATTAATGCGGCTTTAAGTGTCGCTAACGGGAATAATTTAACTCCTACTCAAGAAAATATAGTTAGACAAATTCTGCAAAACGAAATTAAAGCCCGTAATATTGAATATGCTACTTTGGTGGGTAGAGATAAGAGAATAATTATTAATGCTAATAATAATCGCTCTGGGGAAGTGTTTGATCCCAGTGGTTTGGTTTCTCAGGTATTAAATAATCCTGAACAGATTAAGACTACAGAAATTGTAACTTGGGATGATTTACGCAAAGAAAATCCCCCTTTGTTTGCTACTTTCCCCCCTAATCAAGATGCTCTAATTCGTTACACTTTCACCCCCGTGTTTAATCCTAGTAATCGTCAAGTGGTTGGGGTATTGGTTTCTGGAGATGTGGTTAATAGTAAATATTCTATTGTGTTTGATACTATTAATGAGTTTAAAGGAGGATATAGTGCTATATATCAGGTTAATTCCCCTGATAATATTATTTTAGCTAGTGCGGCAACTAATTCCGAAGATGAAACTAATCAGCAGATTCGTACTCAACGATTATTAGAGTTGGCTTTAGAATCTCCTGATAAAATCGTTTCTTTCCGAGATCAAGTGGAGGGAGAAACCTATACTTTTACCGCTCAAGCGATCAAAAATCAAGCAGATAAACCTGTGGCAATTCTGGTGCGTGGTACTCCTGAAAGAGCTTTAAATAAAATTATTGCCAATAGTTTCAAAATTCAAGGGCAAACCGCTTTAATTGTCTTAATCCTGAATTTTATTGTTATTCTAATTTTGTCAAGGGCAATCGCAAATCGGTTAGAACAGTTACAAGGGGTTACGACTCAATTTGTCAAAGGAAATTATCGGGTTAGGGCTAGTGTAATCGGAAAAGATGAAATAGGTAATTTAGCGGATACTTTTAATTCACTAGCGGAAAACATTGAGAGTAATGAGTCGTTATGGTTATTAGATGCGGAGAAAGCTAATTTATTCCAAGATATTACTACTGGGGTGAGGATTGTGGACGAAGATGATATTGACCAAGTGTTCGATCTCACCTTACCGAAGGCAAAAGAAATCCTAGAGGTTGATCGTCTCGTGATTTACCGCTTTAAACCGAACTGGAGTGGTTATATTAGCAATGAAGCTGGAGATGATGATTTACCTAGTGCCTTAAGTGAACAATTAAACGATCCTTGTATTCCTTTATCCTTGAGACAGGCTTATATTAACGGTAGGGTAGTCGCCACGGAAAATGTTTACACTGCTGGTTTTGCCCCCGAACACGAAGCCTTAATGTACCGTTTGCAAATAAAATCAAATCTGGTTGTTCCTATCCTTAGTCAAGGACAATTATTCGCCTTATTAATTGCCCACCATTGTCGTCGTCATCATACATGGCAAGAAAAAGAAATTTCTTTCTTAAGTCAAATTGCCCTGCGTTATGGGGTAATCTTAGACAGGATTAACTTGCTCAAAATTCAGATGATTTCGGCAAAAAGGGCTGAACAACTCAAAGAAGTTACTCTTAATTTAGCCTCTGGATTAAGCCCTCAACAAGTATTAAACACTGCCGTCATCGAAATTCGTCGAGTGTTAGAGTGCGATCGCACCATCGTTTATGAATTTGATGAAAAATGGCAAGGTACAATTATTGCGGAATCAGTATTAGAGGGCTATCCCCAAGCATTGGGGGCAAAAATTCATGATCCTTGTTTTGAGGAGAAATATATAGATAAATACCTACAAGGAAGAGTCCAAGCCACTCCTGATATTTATAATGCAGGGTTAACAGAATGCCACTTAAAACAACTCGAACCCTTTGCAGTTAAAGCCAATTTAGTTGCTCCTATTATTGTAGATCGCAAACTCATTGGTTTACTAATTTGTCATCAATGCGCCAATATCAGACAGTGGGATGCTTCAGAAATCGAATTTTTCACTCAGACAGCCACTCAAGTGGGATTAGCTTTAGAAAGGGTAAAATTAATCGATTTGCAACAAAAAGCAGAACAAGAGCAACGACAAGCAAAAGAGTTACTGCAACGCCGAGCTTTGGAATTACTGATGCAGGTTGATCCCGTTTCTCAGGGAGATTTAACCATTAGGGCAACGGTGACAGAAGATGAAATCGGGACAATCGCAGACTCCTATAATGCTACTATTGAGAGTTTAAGACAAATTGTATCTCAGGTACAAACGGCGGCGGTGGAGGTAGCACAAACCACCAGTAACAATGAAAGTGATGTGGAAAATCTGCGTCTGGAAATTGCCCAACAGGTGGACAATATTGCTAAAGCACTCTCTACCGTAAATGCCATGAGTCGATCGAGTAAAATTGTAGCCGAAAGTGCGGAACAAGCGGAAGAAGCCCTAATGAAAGCCCAAGAAAGCGTATCTGTCGGGGATGCGGCGATGAATAAAACGGTGCGATCGATTGTTGACATCCGGGCAACGGTACAACAAGCCGCCGTACAGGTGAAAAAACTAGGGGATACCACCGAAAATATTGCAAATTTCGTGTCTCTGATCGGCAGATTTGCCGCTCAAACGCACCTTTTGGCTTTGAAAGCCTCCATCGAAGCGGCACGGGCTGGAGAGCAAGGACTGGGGTTTGCGGTAATTGCGGATGAGGTTCGAGCCTTAGCGACTCAATCGGCACAAGCAACCGCAGACATTGACAAGTTAGTAACGGACATTCTTGCCGAAACAAAAGTTGTGGTAGCTTCCATGGAAGAAGGAAACGAGCTAGTAGTCGAAGGTAGTAAATTGGTAGAGGAAACCCGTCAAAGTTTAAACCAGATTACGGCTGCCACTGTACAGATTAACGAATTAGTAGAGGCGATCGCATCTGCGGCATTTGAACAATCAGAAAACTCAGAGGAGGTATCAATAACCATGACAGATGTAGCGAAAGTCGCTGAAAAAACCAATTCATCTGTAACTCAGCTATCTCAATCCTTTATTCAATTACAGGAAGTTGCCCGTAAATTGGAGTTAGATGTAGCTAAATTCAAAGTAAGCTAGTTTTACCAATCAGCCTGATTACTTTTTTGAGCTTGTAGGGGTTGAACATTGTTCAACCCTTATAAAACGCAATAATTAGCAATAGACATCTGGTAAAAATTATGATTTTTGAAGAGTGAAAATAAAGAAATAATTAATCATTAATAAAATCATGACTGGACAAGAATTACAACAATTAATTATCGATAAATGGGGATGTTCCTACGACGTGCAGATAGTCAGAATTAAAGATAAAATTTACTTTCAAGTGATGTGGAAATATTTAGAACAAGCCTCCTTTCACTACACAGAAGCCGAATACATGACAAACTTAGAACAAATCAGTCAATACTTAAACAATTGGGGAGTCACTTTTCAAGTAATACAAGGAATAACAGAAACCAAAAGTAAACCTCGTTTAGGCAAAGCGGTGAGTATTTCCTTAGATTTAGGAGAAAGATTCTCCGAATGGATTTTAGAGGCTTAATCTATAATTAAAGAATCACCAATAATCAAAAAACCATCATGAGTGAACCAGAAAACTTTTTACAAAAAGCATTTTATTTAGGAGTTGGCATTGCTGGATTGGCAGTGGAAAAAGCCACCGATGCCCTGCAAGAATTGAAGCAACAAGCGGATAAACTAGCATTAAACGGTGATTTCCCTCAAAAATTGCAACAAATAGCCGATGAGATGGTAGAAAAAGGCAAAATGAACACTGAAGAAGCTCGTAAATTTGTCGATGATATTCTTCAACAAAAAAATCAAAAAACCAATCAAGCAGAAAATAATACAAATACCGAACCACGCATCATTGAGATTATCACCGAAGACGAGGAAGATAGTAAGTAGGGAATAGGGGGAGTTTTTTAATTTCACCGGACCCTCTTTTTTAATTTTTCATTCTTAATTCATCTATGATATAATTTGAGAGATTTTAAACCCAATAGAGTGACCAATGGCAGATACACGCGCAAAAATAGCAGTGGATGCAATGGGCGGAGATAATGCCCCTGAAGAAATCGTAGCTGGTGCGATTAGAGCCTCAGCAGAACTTGATGTCGATATATTTTTAGTCGGCGATCCTGAAGCGATTCAGGCACAATTAGATCATCATGGTTGTACATCTACAAATATCGAGATAGTACCCGCCGATGGAGTTGTCTCTATGGAAGAAGAAGCCTTAGTGGGAGTTCGCAAAAAACCGAATGCCTCTATTAATGTGGCAATGGGATTGGTGAAAGAAAATCAAGCCCAAGCAGTGGTTTCCGCAGGCCATTCAGGGGCGGCAATGGCGGCGGCTTTACTAGGACTAGGACGAATCAAAGGTATCGATCGCCCTGCTATTGGTGCTGTTTTTCCTACTATGTACGCCAATAAATCAGTAATCGTACTTGATGTGGGTGCTAATGTGGACTCGAAACCTAAATACTTAGAACAGTTTGCCCTCATGGGAACAGTCTATAGTCAATTTGTATTGGGTGTAGAAGAACCAAAGGTAGGCTTAATCAATATTGGCGAAGAATCCACCAAAGGCAATGAATTAGCCAAAGAAACTTATAAACTGCTCAGTAACAACCCCAAAATTCCTTTTATTGGGAACGCAGAAGGCCGAGACGTACTATCAGGTAATTTTGATGTGATTGTATGTGACGGTTTTGTCGGTAATGTGCTTCTCAAATTTGCCGAAGCAGTAGGAGAAATTATGTTACAAATAATCAAAGAGGAATTGCCTTATGGAGTCCGGGGAAAAGTCGGCACAGGTATTTTGAAACCAAATCTTCGTCGTATCAAGCAAAGAATCGATCATGCAGAGCATGGCGGAGCTTTATTATTTGGAGTCAATGGGGTTTGTATTATCAGTCATGGAAGTTCTCAAGCACCCTCGATATTTAGTGCGATTCGCATTGCTAAAGAAGCGGTGGACAATCAAGTGTTAAATCGCATCCGTAATTTTCAGGGTGAAAAGATAAAGGTAAATTAAGAATCAACAATTAAGAATTAAGAATTTTTTAATGTAAATTGTTCTATTCGAGAAAACTGTTGCTATTACCATAATTTTTTGTTATGGTGAACTCATCACTGGTGTATCTTAAGAAAAGCAAAATTTAGCCCCATAATTTAATTTTAACGTCAAGAGTATTGCAGCAATGGAAAGGAAAAAATTAGTTGCGGTTGTTACAGGGATAGTCTCAGTTTTATTAGGAGTGGTTTATTTGATTTTAGTAGAGTTATTAGATTCAAGGGGAGTAATGATTCCCGCACCAATGACCGATGTATCATTACTTATTCTGGGAATTTTATAAGACTTTAAAATGAAGAATGATAACCTAGAACCTAATTCCTACTATGACCAAGATTAGATTAATGCACAGTAAATTACACCGAGTCAGGGTGACATCTGCTAATGTTGATTATGTTGGTAGTATTTCGATCGATCCTAATTTAATGGAAAAAGTGGGTATTTTGCCCCTCGAAGAATTAGATATTGTTAATCTTAATAATGCCAAACGTTGGTCAACTTATGCGATACCGGGGGAAAGAGGCAGTCGAGAAATTTGCCCCAATGGTGGTGCGGCTTTATTGTGTCAGGAAGGGGATATTTTAATTATCTACGCTTATGAAGAGTGCGATCGCAGCTTACTAATGAAAGAAGGCCATAGAGCAAAAGTATTAGTAGCGGATGAAAATAATGATATAGCCGATTTTTTTGAGCAAACTCTTACCCCGAATGATGGAAAATTGTATTTCACAGAAAAAAGTTAATGAATAGTTACGGTGATTTCTAATATATAGATAATGAATAAACATAACATAATCGTTCCCCTTGATGTACCTAGTTTAGAAGATGCCATCGTGCTTGTGCAGAAATTACCAGAAGTCAGCTTTTGGAAAGTAGGCTTAGAATTATTCGTTGCCACTGGAAGCGATATATTAAAATACTTGAAAGATAAAAATAAACAAATATTTCTCGATCTCAAATTCCACGACATCCCCAACACCGTCAAAAGTGCCACCAAATCAGCGTTAAAATACGATGTGGACTTATTAACCCTCCATGCCATCGCAGGTAGAGAAGCCCTTACCGCCGCCAAAGAAGTAGTAAAAGAGTCTGCATCCCCTATGAAATTGTTAGCTATTAGCGTTTTAACGAGCATTAATAGCCGACAATTAGCCGTTGACCTCAAAATTTCCCTAGAACTGCCCGAATACGCCTTAAATAACGCCCTGATGGCTAAAGAATGCGGTATCGATGGAGCAGTGTGTTCTCCCCAAGAAGCCCAAAAACTGAAAGAAGTATGCGGACAAGATTTTATTCTCGTATGCCCCGGAGTGCGTCCTGAATGGGCAGTAAGTGGGGATCAACAGAGAGTAATGACACCGAAACAAGCCTTTGGGGGGGGAGCGGATTATTTAGTGATTGGACGCCCCATTACTCAAGCAGAAAATCCCTCTTTAGCGTGGAAGAAAATTATAGAGGAAATTTCCAATTAATATAGTGAACCTAAATCACTACACTGTCTAAATATTTTTCCAAGTCTTCAATTAAACGAGTTAATTCTGCCTCGGAAGTTAGCCTAATATGTTCATCCCTAATAGTAACTAAAACTTTAGCGGCAAAGGGATTGGGATAAATATTCGGATTGCAAAAAAGTTCTAAAAAAATATTTCCCGTATATTGATATTCCATTGGCACTTTTGCACTGGGTTTATTTCCTGATTTTTGTTGTAAAGTAACTTCTTTGAGACTTTCCATTAATTTGGCGATTTCTTGGCGCAGATTTTTAGCCGCATCAGGAGTAAAGTTAAAGGATGCCGAACCCTGAATCAAGTTTAATGTCAGTTGAGTCATAAAAAATTTTGGATGAGTGAGAAAACAAAATAAATTAACAATCTTGTTGCAAAAATACCTTTAATTATCGTCATGATCTTCAAAGAGTAATTCTTCTAAAATCCAATTTATTTCTTCTTCTTGGGATTGAACAATGTTAATTTTGCCGAAACTATTTTTTTCACCGATAAATAAAATGGGACTTAAGGGAGTGCAAATATTGTATTTTTGTTCTTGAGAATAGAAACTAGCTAAAAACTGTAATTCTTCAGGTTCTATTTCTGATGTATGTTCTTCTATTTCTAAACTGATAATGTTACTTTCCTCAAGGGGGGGTAATTCTCCACTAGCGGTTAAAATAAAGCCTGTATGCTTGAGATATAGATTTAATTCTCCTAAAACAGCTTTAGCATCATCAAAAATGGCATCAATTTCTTCGTTTTCTTCGACCATAATTGTCTCACTATACTGGTCATCATCAGAATCTATTTCTTCAGTTAAAATAACAATGGCAAGATCAATGGGCATCAGCAAAATGTATGTTTTGCCATCGTATTCAATTTCATTTTCAATATAACAATCGAGCGATCGCCCTTCATCATCAAAGATGGTGACAATCTCGGTGTCGTCATATTGCCCACTTTCAGAAGAAAATCCAGAGGAGGACATAATCTTAAATTTAGCTTGAGATTTGGTAAAAATAGTTTGTAAAATTCAGAATATCATGGTTTGAGATCAGAATGTTAAACTAAACATAGAAAATTAAATTCTTAAGTTAATGGTTTTTCCATCTTTTTCATATAAAGATATGATTTATGAAGCGAGTGACTTGGAATATGCTTTTGGTTTACAAATTTTAGGGGTTGTGGCATTAGAGGACAAGAAAAGAGATCAAGTTCCCCTTGAGGATGAAAAATTTTTCTTTGATTCGAAAAGTTTCTACCAAAAAGCAACCCCTACCAATGTTTCTTTATCTCAAGTTGTTAATTCCCACTTCAGAACTGTTTGATAAATTAGATAAACAAGGAAATATTACCGTTATTAGTGTTAATGATAAGGATTCTCATAATTCAATACACTCATGTTCAGGAGTGATTCAAGGTCTAGTGGATGAAATTGCTCGACATTATGCTTTAACCATTTATAATAGTTCTTTTTTCCTTGAATCCTTTGATTTAAGTTTATTAGCTCAAAAAACTGACGGCATCGTTATGGTAGTCAAACTGCAACAAACCCCTCTATCCCAAATCAAAGAGGCGATCGCACGGATTCAGAATTATGACTTAAATTTCTTAGGTTTTGTCGTCATGGCAGAAACCAAAGTGACGTTGCACAAATCGGGCTAGAAGTCGGAAATAGGGGGCAAAAATCATAATTTTTACCAGAAGTCTAATCAAAAACAAGATTAATTGTTTTTTTTCACCTAAAACCAAATACCTAAAACCTAAATTTTAGGATTCTAATTTGATTTGAACCGGATTAACTTTCCAGATTTCATCACAATATTCCTTGATGGTGCGATCGCTGGAAAATTTACCCATTCTGGCACTATTAAGAATAGACATTTTTGTCCATTTTTCTTGATCCTTATAGGTCATAGCAACGTGTTTTTGACATTCTACATAAGAATGATAATCCGCTAAAAGCATATAAGTATCATCATAGAGTAAATGATCCACAATGGGCTTAAATAGTTCGGTGTCACCGTGACTAAATGTACCATCTTTGATGCGATCGATCACATCCCTCAATTCCTGATTTTGTTCGTAGTAGTGATAGGGATTGTAACCTTCTGCTTTGCGGTGATAGACTTCCTCGGCGGTTAAACCAAACAAGAAGAAGTTTTCTTCTCCTGCTTCTTCACGGATCTCGATATTCGCACCGTCTAAAGTACCAATAGTTAACGCACCATTCATGGCAAATTTCATATTACCAGTACCCGATGCCTCTTTTCCTGCGGTGGAAACTTGTTCGGATAAGTCGGCGGCAGGATAGATTTTTTGTCCTAAAGAAACGTTAAAGTTAGGTAAGAATACCACTTTCAAACGTCCGCGCACACCAGGATCGAAGTTGACTACTTCAGCAACACTGTTGATCAATTTAATGATTAATTTCGCCATAAAGTAGCCCGGAGCGGCTTTTCCGCCAAAAATGAAGGTGCGGGGGTGAATATCGGCTTCTGGGTTGCGTTTAATGCGGTTATAGAGGTCTATTATGTGCAATACCATCAGGTGTTGACGCTTATACTCATGCAATCTTTTCACCTGTACATCAAAGATGGAATTAACATCGACTTCGATACCGAGTTTTTTGAAGATGTATTCTGCTAATCGCTGTTTATTGGCTTGTTTGATTTCTCGCCACTGACGACAAAATTCTGCATCATCGACAAATTTTTCTAGTTGACGCATTTGGTTTAAGTCTTTTAGCCAACCATCGCCAATTTTTGAGGTGACAAGTTTAGACAAAAGAGGGTTACTGAGTAAAATCCAACGACGAGGGGTGACACCATTGGTTTTATTAATGAATTTTTCAGGCCACATAAAAGCGAAAGCTCGGAGGGTGTCTTGTTTTAATAGTTGGGTATGTAAGGCGGCAACCCCATTAATGGCATGACTCCCTACACAAGCAAGATTTGCCATGCGGACTTTTTTCTCGTCTCCTTCTTCAATCAGAGATACTTGATCGATTAGTTCCTGATTATCATGATACCAAGAACGCACATTTTCGAGGAAAAGGTGGTTAATGTGGTAGATAATCTCCATGTGACGGGGAAGGAGTTTCTGCATTAAGTTAACTGACCATTTTTCCAATGCTTCGGGCATTAGGGTATGATTAGTATAAGATAATGTTTTCTGGGTAATATCCCAAGCCTGATTCCATTCCATTCCATGTTCGTCAATCAACAGACGCATCAATTCCGCCACAGCGATGGCAGGGTGAGTATCATTAAGTTGAATAGCAAATCTTTCGTGGAAGTTATCTAAGCTGGAGTTGTTGCGTAGATGTAAACGGATTAAGTCTTGTAAAGATGCTGACACGAAAAAGTATTGTTGTGCTAGTCTTAATTCTTTCCCCGCCGGAGTATTATCGTTGGGATAAAGTACCTTTGAAATGGTTTCCGAATTGATTTTTTCTTCTACGGCGCGATCGTAGTTTCCTGCGTTGAAGGCATCAAAGTTAAAGGCTTCACTGGCTTCTGCTTTCCACAATCTCAACGGGTTTACGGTGTTGGTTTTGTAACCCGGTACTGGGGTGTCATTGGGAATGGCGACAACGGTGCGATCGGGAATCCAAGAAACTCGATACTGTCCTTTACTGTCATTATAGCCTTGAGTATGACCACCAAGTTTGATCTCTACGGTTTCATCAGGGCGAGGTAATTCCCAAGGGTTGCCGAATCTTAACCAGTTATCGGGGATTTCCGCTTGCCAACCGTCTCTAATTAACTGATAAAAAATGCCAAATTCGTAACGAATACCGTAACCAATAGCAGGAATTTCCAAAGACGCTAAAGAATCTAAAAAACACGCCGCCAATCTTCCTAAACCGCCGTTTCCCAACCCGGGATCGGGTTCTTGTTCTAATATTTCCTCTAAATCTAAGCCTAAGTCTTTTAATACTTCTTCAAACTGCTGATAGATGTCGAGATTAACTAAATTATTACCCAAGTGACGACCCATCAAAAATTCTGCGGATAGGTAACACACTATTTTGGTGCGATTTTTTTTGTATGTATCCGTTGTTTTCAAGAAGCGATGTAAGAGTCGATCCCTGATCGTGTAAGCTAAAGCGACATAGTAATCGTAATTACTAGCATCAGAGCGATTTATGCCCTGAATGTAAAATAAGTTGTCCAAAAACGCTCTTTTTAAGGTTTCTGAACTCATCCCGGTGCGATCGTCCTCTACTCTAATAGTAGATTCTTCTTTTTCAGAAGTATTGCGAAATAGCCCAGATGTAGTTTTCTTAATCATACTTAAATTTATTATTTTCGATACTCTCTATACTTTTTAGGTTAAATGATTTTTTCACAGTTAGAGCATTTTTTCTTGATTTTGCTTCTTTAAGTCAGGATTAGCTCATAATTGTTGTTTTCTATTTTCAGATGTATATTTTTATTCTCAAAAACTTGCCCTTGTGAGGGTGATCACTCCACTACTTCTAAAAAAGCCTTTTTCTGATAATCTAGATAAAGGACTAAATTTTTTATAAAAACTGTTTATAATATGAATACAAGCGTTGATAATGAAAATACTATTGTAATTGGATCTCGGAAAAGTCAATTGGCATTGGTACAAACTTACTGGGTAAAAAAAGAATTAGAAAATAGTTTCCCTGACATTGAGTTTGAAGTGGAAAAAATGAGCACTCAGGGAGATAAAATTTTAGATGTGGCATTGGCGAAAATTGGGGATAAAGGCTTATTTACCAAAGAGTTAGAAGTTGGAATGCTTAACGAAGAAGTAGATTTTGCAGTGCATTCTCTCAAGGATTTACCCACGAATCTCCCCGATGGTTTAATGTTGGGTTGTGTCACGAAAAGAGTTAACCCCGCAGATGCTTTAGTGGTTCATGAAAAACATAAAGATAAACAGTTAGAAACTTTAGCCGAAGGCTCAGTCATTGGCACTTCTTCCCTCCGACGTTTAGCACAATTACGCCATCATTTTCCCCATTTAACCTTTAAGGATGTTAGGGGTAATGTTAATACCCGTTTAGCGAAATTGGACGCAGGAGAATACGATGCTATAATTTTAGCTGTGGCAGGATTGGAACGATTAGGAATGGGCGATCGCATCCATCAAGTAATACCACCTGAAATTTCTCTCCATGCGGTTGGGCAAGGTGCGTTAGGTATCGAATGTCGTATAGAAGATGAAAGAGTTTTAGAGATTATTAAATCCATCGAACATCCTGACACCCGTGATTGTACCTTAGCAGAGCGCTCTTTTTTAAGAGTTTTAGAGGGGGGATGTCAAATTCCCATTGGTGTTAATACCGCTTTAGAAGGAGATATATTAACTTTAACGGGGATGGTTGCTAGTTTAGACGGTAAGAGATTGATTAAAGATAGTGTAAGGGGCGATCGCACCCAAGCGGAACAGATTGGGGCAGATTTAGCAGAAAAATTGAAGCAACAGGGTGCAGGAGAAATCTTAACGGAGATTTTAGCAGAAATCCAACGATAATGTTGATATTTTGCGCTTAAAATCTTTTTTATTAATTAAGGCAAGGGGTTTAAACCCCTTATCACTCCTTTTTCTTAACCTAAAACCTGCAACCTGACATCCAAAAATACGTTTTAGCTTATTTTGTTTGAGGTAAATTAGAGGCAAAGACAGTGAGATTAAACCATAATCGGGGGTTGTATTCTGGTAGCCATGACTCTTGAGAAGCTAACCACTGAGGAAACCAACCGCTAAAGAAAAAGTTTTTCAAAGCATCGGCAGTAAAATTATAATAAGCGCCTAACCATCTGACAAGATCTTTAGTTCCCGCCATTTGCCAAATCCAGAGTAACAGAGGGGGATTCTGACTAGCCGCCTTTAATGCCAAACGGTTAAAAGTGAGCCAATCTGTGCGATCCTTAATAAAAGTATCCGCCGTTTCAGGCTCATCGGCAAGTAAACCAAAGAAGGTATTTAACATCGAGTTGACTCTTTGAGGCGGTAAGGTTTTATGGGTAGGCACCATCATTCCTTTGGAAAACATCCACGTCACAGCAATATTGCTTTGATACGCCTGAATTTGATTTAAGGATTCTCCATCGAGGAGATTATATTTTAAAGCTATGTCTAAAAGATGGGTTAATTTGCCCAAATTCCGCACTAATGAGCCAAATCCCGTGAAAATTAACGGAGATTGTACCGAAGCTGCATCCCCAATACCTAAGATGCGATCGCACCCTATTTGACGATCATTTTTAGAAACGGTAAAACGCCCCGGAATGTAACCAAAAGTAGGTTTTTTCCAGATTAATTGATCCAGATCACAACGGCGATATTCAGGTAAAATGGAGAAAAAATCCTCGTACATTTCCAATAATGAACCGGGGTTATCGGGATGAACTTGGTGATAGTGGAATAAGTAAATTGTCACCTCTTTCCCCTCGGCGGGGAATAACTCCCAAATCAACTGTCTTCCCCTAGAAATATCCCCGTGAGAAAACAAAACATCTCCGTATTCAAAATTCCATACTTCAGGCTCAAACCCTTCTAAAGTAGCACCTACAGTCGGGCAAACACTATCAAAAGTCTTATCACCAGCCAATTGCCAAGCAATGGGGGAAGCAGTACCCATCGCATCAATTAACAGCCTTCCAGTGGCTTCTCTTACCTCTCCTGTCGGAGAATAAGTGCTATTTACTGTTACTAAATCTTTGCCAATGGTGACTCGATTAAACTCCGTTTCTTCCCAAATATCTGCACCATATTGTTTTAATTTTTGCCCACATAAAGTTAATAATTTAGTAGTGTCGATCGCAATGTTTAAAACTTTGGGAGTCTGTAAAATATTTGCCTTTAAATTACGAGGATTATTGCCATCAAAAAACTTACTAAAACCGTCTTTATATTCAGCGGCAATTATTGATTCAAATTCTTTTTGAGTAAACAAGCCATTATCAATTAAAACCTGAAATTCTCCCCTAGAAATATTCCATTCTCGGTTCATTCTCCCAAATTTTAAACGCTCAACTAATAAGACATTATAACCTAATTTTGCCATTAAAGCAGCATGAATTGCCCCTAAAGCACCCCCTACATAGATTAAATCATAGTCGGCTTTACCAGTAGTTTTATCGTTAAAAATAACTTGTTTAGGAGTAAAGCTAATATTTTTATCTTTATTTTTTACACTTTCACGCCATTTTTTTTCCCACCAATAAACTCGGTTTAAATCGTATTCACCTTGGGGCATTTTTTGAAAATATTTAACAGTTTCAGGGTAATAAGATTCAAGGGCAGAGAAAATATTATTTTGGCTTAAATCAATATCAGGCAATGAAGGATAGTTAAGAGGAAATTGAGTTTTAATTGCTTTTTCAAATTCTTTTTTTATCTTATTTTCTGCTAATACTTGTTTTTCTCCCCAACGAAATATTTTTACATAAGTAGTTCTTTGTAAACTCCAGACAAAAATAGAGAGGTAATGATTGTCAGCTAATTCTAAACGGATACCATCAGGAGTATTAACTTTTTTCCCCGTTGTCGGTTGCCATGTGTGGTGTAGCCACTGACAAACTATATCAGGGTTAGGTTGAGACACTTCTATATATAAAATTTCTGTAACTTTCATTGTCAAGAGATTTTTTAAATTAATATTTATTAGGGATTAATAACTATAGCGATCCTATTTGAGTTGTGAGATTATCATGAAGGTAGGTGTCAGGTGTGAGGAAAATCCTCATAAATAAAAGTTTTTAGTCTAATCGTTGGTTTTAAGAGATGTTTCTTATCACGCTTTTATTTCTCACATAAGATTTAGGATTGCTATATTAACCAATTATCTCTGATTGATGATAGTTTTGCTATTGCTTTAAAAACTTTTTTAGTTGATGATGATTTTTCCATAATTTCACATTACCATCCTTATAAATTTTGGCGATAAACGGAGAAGGATTACTGGTGGCAAAATTATCGATTTTTGGCATCGCTTCCTCGAAAATACTAATCATTTTGGCAGTATTTAGATTTGCTGAAACAAGGGTAAAAACTTTGGCATTAGAATAAGCCATTGCTTTAATTTCTAAAATATTTCTACCGATATTGCTATCTTTTGTTAAGATTATCCAGCCTTTTTGACTAATAATTGGTAGCCATTCTATATCAGCAGAATCAGGGGAGAAATGTTGATGATGAAATTCAATTTTAACTCCGAAATTCTCCAATGCTTTACCGACAGATTTACCTAATGCTCTATCAATGAAATAAGTATGATTAAAAACCATTTATTAAACCTATGCCACTTTTAATTGTGACTGAAATAAGATAGCTTTTTCAATTTGAATAACATCACAGTCATAATCTTCGGCGATACTTTCGAGGCTATCCCCTGCGTCATATAATTCTGTTAATACTTTGATTGGTACTCCAGTACCAGAAAGAACGGGTTTCCCAAAGGAAATATGGGGAGAAATTTCAATAATTTTATCGTTATTGAGATGGTTAAAATCGGGATAAAGTTTAGAGGCTAAGTTATTTTTATCCCATTCGATGCGAGTTAACAAGTTAATTAAAACTTTTTTCATCGCTAATTGTCCAGATCGAGTAACATTAACTAAGTGTCCTACTTCTTCTAAAAATAAGTCAACTCCATCGGTACTGAATTGCTTAGTTGTAAGGGGATGATTTGTTTTAAATTCTGCACTGATATAATCAAGGGCGATTCTAACTTTGTCAAAAGAAATATTATGAATAGTACGAATAACCCTTAAAATATGAGCTTCAACTAAATTAGTAAAGGAAAGTTGAGATATTTCTGCTGATGGGCGTTGTATTAGGGGTAAAAATTGTTGTTTACCGTTTTTCGTCTGGTATTTACGTCCATTTAACCATGTTTTGAGAGTTGGCAAAGGAATATTTAGATACCTTGAAGCATCTATAACAGAATAGGTAGGAATATTATATATGTCCCCTTCCCATTTATTTTGAATTTCCCCGTCTCTTTTTGTCATATTATTCTGGTTAGTCTCAGTTTTATTTGTTTTTTGGGTATTGCTGATTTAAGGTATGAATCTCGTTTTTAAGTAATAAGTCATCACCCCTTCCCCTCATCACCCTATCCCCCTAATTAATTCATCAACGCCGTTTTTTGATGGTGCACTCGCCTCTTATAACCAGTAATCAAATGACTTTTTCACTATAACCCATTATACTTAGTAAGGTTCTAATTTGAGTATTTCAAAAACTTCTTTTCCCTTTGGTTATCGAGCGTAGTCGAGATGCCCTTTTCCCTACTATCACCAGTATTTTTTATTTCCTTACCGAGTATAAATGAACATTGACTTATTAATCGAATCCGCCCAAGAAAAATTATTGCCTACTTTTGCTGAAATTGATCAACAAGTAAAACACCATCTTCAGAAAATTTTAACAGCATTTCGAGAACATCGAGTCGGAGTTCATCATTTCTCTAGTGTAAGCGGTTATGGTCATGATGACTTAGGTAGGGATGTTTTAGATCAAATTTTTGCCCAAGTTTTTCAAGCCGAAAAAGCCGCAGTTAGGGTACAGTTTGTTTCTGGTACTCATGCGATCGCATCTTGTTTATATGGAGTATTGCGCCCTAATGATGAAATGTTAGCAGTGGCGGGGCATCCCTATGATACCCTAGAAGAAGTAATTGGAGTACGGGGCGAGGGACAAGGTACACTACGGGAATGGGGTGTAAAATATCGGGAATTGGCGTTAACGGAAGATGGAGGTATTGATTGGGAAGGGTTAGCAACGGCAATTAAACCTGAAACTAAGTTAGTCTTAATTCAACGCTCTTGTGGTTACTCATGGCGACAAAGTTTATCCATTGAGGATATAGAAAAAATAGTGGCATTGGTGAAACAGCAAAACCCTGATGCTGTGTGCTTTGTAGATAATTGCTATGGGGAATTTATCGAAAAAAATGAGCCAACGGCAGTAGGAGTGGATTTAATGGCAGGTTCACTGATTAAAAATCCGGGTGGTACAATAGTTACCGCAGGAGGTTATGTGGCTGGAAGGGAAGACTTAGTGGAAAAAGCCTGTTGCCGTTTAACCGCACCGGGGATAGGTAGCAGTGGAGGGGCAACTTTTGCACAAAATCGCCTTTTATTTCAAGGTTTTTTCCTCGCACCGCAAATGGTAGCCGAAGCCATGAAAAGCAGTCACCTCATCGCTTATGTGTTTTCAGAATTGGGTTATGAAGTCAATCCTTTACCCTTTACTCCCCGTCGAGACATCATTCAAGCAGTAAAATTGGGCAATCCTGACAAATTAATCGCTTTTTGTCGTGCTATTCAACAAAATTCCCCTATTGGCTCATATTTAGATCCTATTCCTGCTCCTATGCCGGGTTATGACAGTAATTTGGTTATGGCTGGGGGTACTTTTATTGATGGTAGTACCTCTGAATTTTCTGCTGATGGACCTTTGCGAGAGCCTTATATTGTCTTCTGTCAGGGGGGAACACATTGGACACACAGTGCGATCGCCCTTCAGTCAGCTTTAGAGAAATTGCCGTTGCCTTTTAGGATGGTGTAACAATTTCTACTCTCAGAAAATATATTACACATCTCCAAAAATTATGATTTTTGCACTGTATTTCGGGCTTCTAGCCCGATTTCCGGAGATGACTATTGAGAATCAAACTTTTAAAAATAATGATTAGCGTAATTAATACTATAGCAATTCCCGTTATGGTGAGGTACAAAAATTATAGGTATCGGGGCATAGGGAATGGTAAATGGGATAAAAAAACTGTACCTCATACTTTTAAGAAACGCTATATAATAATATAGCAAACTCAAAAACTCGATCGCACCTCCCCTCACAAAAGCTCGATCGCATCCCCCCTCACAAAGCTCGATCGTCTGTCTGTGATAAACACTTAAAAAGTTATAGTCGTAATTTAAACATTTAATTTATACTTTTTTTATGGCGTTTAATTATTGATAATATTTAGAATTTCTGAGGGTTTTAAGGAATTAATACCAGATATTCCCCGAAAATGATTAATATTACAAGTAGCTAAATAATCAATGTTATGATCTAAAATCAAAGCAACTAAACGAATATCAAAAATTTGGGCGGAAATTATATTTTGAGTAAGTGCCAATTCTAACACTTTTTTTAAAGTGAATTTCGTAGGGTAAATAATTTCAAAGTCACCATTGAGGTAAATAGAATTAATTAAATCACTTGTTTGTAATGGAGTTAATGCCATTCCTTTCATTGCGACAGAATTAGTCAAAACACGGTACAATTCTATAATATTTTGCTCTGCTAATACTCCTTGAATTTGATTTTCAATAACTAATTTCAACAAATCTGCCGAATCAGTATGATAATTTGCCGATTCATCATGAGCATAAACTAAAATATTAGTATCAAATAATACTCTCAGTTTCTTGTTCATAAATTTTTTCTCGATTAAGATATTCCTCTTTAACTCCTAGTTTAAATGTAGGAAAAGGATATTTTTGTTGAGTTTTTTTTCTAATTGAAATATCTACTTCTTCACCTTCTTTAATATCTTCAGGTAAGGTTTCTAAAAGAATAATTGTTTTTCCTTGTATGTAGCCTTTCATTTTTTATACTAAAAAGTTTTAATGATGATATTATTATATAGCAAACTCAAAA
>CAYPDC010000016.1:0-24296 GCA_964409355.1 uncultured Cyanobacterium sp. | reverse complement strand
CGATCGCACCTCCCCCACAAAAGCTCGATCGCACCTCCCCCACAAAAGCTCGATCGCACCTTCTCCTATTCAACAACTGTTAGAGAATCATCAAACTTAATGACGCAGGGGCTATCTCCGAGCCTTATCGTTACTTGTTTATCGCTGATTTTCCCACAGGTTTTGATCAACGTACCTTAGAAGACTTAAAACTTATAATACAAGAGAGCATTAAAAAATTGTCCTTTTCAATTTCAGAAGGTTAGTTTATGGCGTTACCTCAACAACTAAAGTGGCTTTGGGTAATTTTATACCACATTCCGCACGTCAAAGTGTATAATTTTGGATTATAGGACTAGAAAGAAATAAAATTAGTAGTCAAGAAAATACTCGCATACTTCAAAGTAAAAATGCTCGGTTAAAAATAAGTTCTCTAATTATAAAAGAGAACTTAAATAAACTATGAGAAAAATTGCCTAGTTTAAGAGATAATTAAATTAAGTTTTTAATCTAATTTTTATGATGAGTTTTAATGACAAAATACAAGTTCAAACCATTAATTATTTAGGATTAATAGCAGGAATTATTGATGAAATTGGCATTGAAAAAATTATTAATGACGCTCTTGAAGTTGATAGGAGAGAAAGTGCAATACCTAGTCAAATAGTCAAAGCAATTATTCTTAATGGATTAGGATTTATTTCTCGCCCTCTTTATTTATTTCCACAATTTTTTGAAGACAAAGCTACAGAACATTTAATGGTCAAAGGAATATTACCAGAACATTTGAATGATGACAGAATGAGGAAATAATAAATCAAATTCCCATTAATATAATAAAAGGTTATTCACGAGAACAGGCGAAGCCTGCGCTATGCGGCATAGACCAGACTTAAAACAATTTATTTTAGATTTAATTATTAGTAGTGATGGTGATATTCCCTTATTTTTAAGAGTAGGAGATGGCAATAAACAAGATAAAGCAATGTTTGGAAAAATAGCAACTGAATATAAATCGATCATAGATTTGGAAACGATGATAATAGGAGATAGTGCTTTATATACAGGAAAAAACTTAAAATTAATGGAAGGAATGGAATGGTTATCAAGAGTTCCATTATCAATAAAAGAAGCTAAAAATTTTGTTTCAGAATTACAATCATTTGTTTTACAAAAAGTTTATCAAGTAGAGAGAGATAAAATTCGAGAAGTCTTGGAGAAATTAATTGAGGAAGAATTATTTTTTCTGGAGAAACCTGAATTATTAATTAAGGCTTTGGATTGTCATAGCGAAACAAGTGTTAGCCCTACAGGTATATATCATGGGCAGAGCGAGACTCGAACTCGCATGACCTAAGCCGCCACATTTTGAGTGTGGTGCGTCTACCAATTTCGCCATCCGCCCTTGGAATCACGTTTTCCATTATAACTTATCCTTCTCTGATTGAGCAACTGATCATACTCAGGAGAATTAGACCATTTTTCGATTTCCTTTGCCCTAATAATCGGTAAAGGGTGCGTTAATTGAGCCGTTTGAGTTTCTTGCAAGAGTCTGCCTAATTCACTATTACTGATCATTTTATAGTCTTGTACTTGTTCCATGAAGGCTTCTAAATTGAGCTTGGATGCGATATAGGGTGATCCCCCCGTCAATTTCATTAATACTGACATCACTATTTCTGGTTTTTGTACCACTAACAAAGCACTGCGATCGCAACTAAATTCAGCACAGCGAACCCACTGTAATAATTGGTTTTGTAAAGATTGAGCCACCAAAGTTCCCCAAGAGGGAATCAATCCTGCGGTTAAAACCATAATATTAGCTAAAGAAAGATAGACTCCATGTTCGCATTTTAAATGACCTAATTCATGAGCAATCACCGCCTTAATTTCTTCGGGGTTGAGTAAGTCTAATAATGAAGTATGGATAACTATAAACGGTTTTTGACCACGAATCGCTAAAGTATAAGCGTTAGGTATAGGGTTTTGCTGAATATATAGCTGTGGTGTTTCAACATCCAAAATAGTAGAGGCAGAAACTAACAAATCGTATAAATCGGGTAATTGTTTCTCAGAAATCCGAATACTAGAAGCAATATTATTGAGATAAAAGAAATCCTCGGCGATTGTACCTAACACACTTCTTATGGCAAAATCCAATGCTGGAATTTGCTTGAGTCGATTGGTTGCCTCTAAATCTAGGGGGTGACGAAAATGCTCTGCCTTCAAACCGATTAACTTTACCGTCATAGTGAAAAAGACTTGTTCTGTTTCTTGCTATTCTAGCACTTGTTTCACAGATTTGTTTTTCCGACAAGTTATTGAAAAATAAGGCATAGAGACTTTTTAAATATATATTTCCTAAAAATTTTAAAAGTAATCAAAATATTCATATTTCATTTTAATCACTTTTGTGTAATAATATAAAGGTAAATATTTGTAAATTTTTTGACAAATCTATAGCAATTTTTGCGGTAATACATTACCCTAGTGTTACTAATACTCAATGTCAAAAATCTCAATGTCTAATATCGTTTAGAGGAAAGAAAAATGCGTATGAACAGAACCTCCACTACTCAGATGGAAGTAACCAGTATCCGTCTCGAAAAAACTCTCAAAGATAGCTTAAAATCTCTCTCTGGTAGTCAGGGCTATCAAACTTTAATTCGTGATATTCTCTGGAACTATGTACAACAAAAATCAGGAGAATATCGCCCTAATTTTTCCAAAACGGATATTCGGGCAACCATTGCTTCCACTGCTAGAAAAGATGAAAGCTGTGTTTTAACAGGTAAACTTATCTCAGAAGGGGATGAAATGCTTTTAGCTTTAACCATTCATGGTGATTTTGTTCCTGTTTCTCTCGATGCCATGAAGGAATAGAGTTCAATGAGTAATAAGTAACAAGTAATGAGTAATTAATGTCATAGTTGAGCTAAAATTAAACCCAAAATACAACTCAGCTTATGATATATTTTGAAGAGTCATTTTTGATGGTTGGATTCCTATGAAAATTATCGACTCGAAAGGGCGTTTGTTCGGTAAAATCAGTGTTTTAGATTTAGGTGCGATCGCAGTTATTGTTTTAGTGTTAATTGGTATTTTTATTGTACCCGGTCCCAAAGGTTCGATCGCTCAAGTGGGAAGTAGTGCGGGGGATACCATCGAATTAAATCTATTAGTGAGGGGATTAAGCGTCAAAAATCCCCAGGAATTTTTGAGTGGATTAGAAAACACCTCCGTTAAAATTATTGTCAGAAACGAACCGGCGGGAAGTTTAAATATTGAGTCAGTGGAAGAATTACCCAACTATGTCATTGCACCTCAACCCGATGGTAGTGTAAAATCTCTGCCTGATCCTCGTCCCATTGTTGCCCTAAGTACCGATATGATCATTTATATGAATGGCAAGGGTTCGATGACGAACGATGGAGCGGTTTTGGCTAATCAAAAGATTAAAATTGGTTCTGTGTTAGAGTTAGACGGTACTAATTATAATTTTCGTGGCAGTGTCATTGACGTGAGAAAAAAACAATAGTCTTGTCGTGGCAAAATTATTGATTACCAGATGACGAGTTCTGATTTAATGGGGGAGTATCAATTGTTAAGTAATTGTTAATTTATGTTCTAAATTGAGAACTCATCAATAGAATGAAAGAGATAATCCGATATAACTATTTAATCATTTCGTTTCCTTATGGATTTCCTTTCAGATACTCTAATTCTTTCTCGGATGCAGTTCGCATTCACCGCCATTTTTCATATGTTATGGCCTGTTTTAACCACAGGTATGGCAATCTATTTAGTGATTGTTGAAGGTTTATGGTTAAAAACGAAAAACCCTGACTACTATCATCATGCCCGTTTTTGGTCTAAGTTATATGTGTTAAACTTCGGTATAGGGGTGGCTTCTGGTTCGCCTATGGCTTTTCAATTCGGTACTAATTGGGCTCCTTTCTCTGAGTCAGTAGGAGACTTCTTCGGTAGCATTTTGGGTTTTGAGGCTACTATGGCGTTTATGCTTGAAGCTGGTTTTCTCGGTATTATGCTTTTTGGTTGGCAACGGGTTAACCCTGTTATCCACTATTTCGCTACTATCTGTGTGGCGGTGGGTGCTAATCTTTCTACTTTCTGGATTTTAATTGCTAATTCTTGGTTACAAACTCCCTCTGGAGGAGATTTTGTCGATGGTAAGTTTATCGTTAAGGATTATTTAGGTGCGATCGCAAATCCTTTTATGGTAAAAAGTGTATCCCATATGTTTTTGGCTACCCTAGAAACTTCTCTTTTCGTCATCGGTGGCATCAGTGCATGGTATATCCTCAAGCAACGTCATCAAGCCTTCTTTACTAAGTCTTTTAAAATTGTCTTAGCCGTTGCGATCGCCATTACTCCTTTACAAATCTTTGTTGGGCATTTAAGTGCCGAACAGGTGTATCATCATCAACCCACCAAATTAGCGGCGATGGAGGCACAATGGGAGACAATTCCCGCCGGAGAGAAAGCCGATTGGAGTTTATTGGCTTTGCCTGATGAAAAAAACCAGAGTAATAAATGGGAAATAACTATTCCTAATGCTTTTCCCTACATTCTCGAATTTAAACCTCGTTTGAGTGAACCCGTGTTAGGTTTAAAGGAATGGACTCCTGAAAATCGTCCTAAGATGGTAGGTTTGATCTATTACTCCTTTAGGTTAATGAGTGGTATTGCTTTTGTGCTGGTAGGAGTAATGCTATTTACTGCTATTCAATGGTTAAGGGGTAAACTCTCCACCGAGAATATTATTCAACAAAAATGGTTAATGATTTCTTGGATTTGGAGCGCCCCTTTAGGTTATTTAGCCGTCGAATCTGGCTGGATTGTGCGTTGTGTGGGAAGACAACCTTGGACTGTTTACGGAGAGATACGCACGGCGGACGCTGTATCTAATTTACCGGCAGGAGATGTGTTAACTTCTTTAAGCATTTTTCTTGCTCTCTATACGGTATTATTTTTTTCTGCTTTATTTTTTGGTAGTCGTATTATTGCAAAAGGACCTGATTTTGATTTACCCTTACCCGGAGATGATAAGCCATTACCTTTAGAGGTAGAATCTGCACAACATATTCCTGATAGTCGCCCTATTTAGGGATTTTTGTAATGTGATCCACCGAACTGGTTTTATCAAAAATCTGTGGGTCTAAAACCACCTGAGTTCGACATAAAATCTTAAGTGATGAAAGGTGTCAGGTATCAGGCGATGCACTGAGCGTAGTGGAGTTGTCAACTGAGTTTGAGATAAAATATGCGGTTATGGTGTTAGGCGTTAGGTGATGTGTTAAGGTATGAACAATGGTTTGGTTTGCCCCAAATCACTGTTTCTCTGGTATAAATAACCATCCCCGGCTTTGCCCCTTTAGGTTTATAAACATAGTTGGGATTGGCATAAATAACAGGCACTTGTTCACTTTCCCTTCCCTGACTATAATAAGCTGTTAAATTTGCTGTAAATTGCAAATCTTGATCTTCGGGTATATCTCCAGCATTTAAACGTAATAAAACATGAGAGCCTGAAATTTCCTGAGCATGAAACCACAAATCATAATCAGTGGCAGTTTTGAAGGTTAATATATCGTTTTGACGATTATTTCTTCCTACTAAAACCTCATAACCTGAAGGGGTTTGATAACGTCTCGGTTGAGATTCTTCTTCACTATTATTGTTAACTCTGTATTGTTGATCTTCTATATATTTCTGATTAATTAATTCTGTTTTTATTTCTTGAATAGTGGTAAAATCTTCCCGTTCTTGATAGTCTAACTGTTGTAAATTAATAGCTATATTTTCTAAATAGTTTGCCTCAGCAGTAACCTCGTCTAACAAAGGTTTTACCGCTTGTTTTGCCCTTTTGAGTTTTTGATATTTTTTGTATAAACTCTGGGCATTTTGAATCATATTTTTATCAGGGGCTAAAGCAATTCTTATCGGCTCACCTGTGGTAAAATCATTTAAGATAATTTCCTTCATTCCTGCTTTCCATAAGTGTAAATGAGCCATTAATAAATCTGCTTTGTTACTATAAATTTCACAGTTATCAGACTCTTTAATTTTTTGTAAGTATTTATCTTTTTTCGTATTTACTTTTTTTAAGATATTTTTTATTTTTTGTTGTAATTGTTGTTTAAGTTGAATAAAATTTTCTAGCTCTATTTTTTTGCTATAGTATTGATTAATAACAAAATTGATATTTTGGCTTTTATTTTCCGTTCCTAAAACGGTATAACCTTCTGGGGTTAAATGAGGATAAAATTGATTTTTGTTAATGGTAATTAACCAATTTTGCCAACTTTTATATAATTTTTGCCATTCATTTTCTGTTAATTCTTGATTGTTTTTATTTAATTCTATGTTACTTTTTGTCAATAGCTCTTTAGATATATTATGACTAATTCCTCGATAACTTTTGATTAATTGTTTGTCAATACTGCCGGGTATTAAATTTACTTTTTCTTGCCATTTTTCCAGTGATTCTTCTAGTTTAGGAATATTGCCTGTTAATGGAGGGGGAAGTTGATATATTTGGCTTGTTTCAACAGTGCGCACGGTGGATTTATCGGCGGTAACTTGTTTGGCAACAGTGATAATTTGATTGTCGGCAGTGGTAAGAATAACGTTGCTATATTTGCCCATAATTTCTACATAGAGATGATTTAGGGGGGCTTCATTGGGGCGTTTGGCAAATTGAAAGTCAATGACTCTCTCCCAATCGCTGACTATTTTTATCCCTGTCAACGCATAACCGTTGATTAAGTGCCTGAGTTGATCACTGAAAGTAAAAGTGTCTTTACCACGAGGGGGAGGATTACCTATACATATCCGTGCGGCTTGGGGATGCCATGAGATGGTTAACCATGATTTTTTCTCAATGTTTCTCAAACATAAACTCAGGGAGGTGCGATCGCACTGGTAAACTTGTTCTAAACGGGAGGGGATATAATTTTCTTGGAGGGAATAACAAACGGCTTTAAGGGTAGTGTAGTCGAATGGTTGCATGATTTGAGTTCGGAGTTCGGAGTCGGGGGGTAAGAATATTGTCACCAAATATGTACTCATGGTTAATTGTCTTCAAACTTATAACCTACACCGACAACGGTTTTAATAAAGGAAGGTTGGGCGGGATTTGGTTCGATTTTTTTGCGTAAACGGCGAATATGAGTGTCAACTACTCTTTCATCACCAAAAAAATCCGCCCCCCATAGTTTATCAATTAATTGCTCTCTACTCCATACTTTCCCCGGATAACTAATGAAAGCGGAAAGCAGGTTAAATTCTAATGCCGTTAAGTCCAATTCCTCTGAGGGTTGGTTGTCTAGTTGACGGGAGGCGATATGTTCGTCTAAATTCAGGGTAAAATGGGCTGTTTCGTAAATTTGTGCCTGTTTTTCGTGACGCAGACTACGGCGTAATAATGCCCTCACTCTAGCGACTAATTCTCGTGGACTAAAAGGTTTCACTAAGTAATCATCCGCCCCCGTTGATAAACCAATGATGCGATCGAGCTCTTCTCCTTTGGCGGTTAACATGAGAATATAGGGATCTTTTGTCATTCCCTGATTACGGATGCGACTACAGACTTCTAACCCATGTAGTTGAGGTAACATCAAATCGAGAAGAATTAAGTCAGGTTGAATAGTTTGAGCCTGTTGAAGGGCAGTGATTCCATCATAGGCATGATGACAAGTAAAACCTTCTCTAGTTAAACAGTTGTTAATCAGTTGGGCAATTTCCCTTTCGTCTTCAACAATCAATATTTCCATTAATATTCTATTAATTCAAATTCAAATTTGATGAGTTTTTCCCTGATCTTTAAGATTAATCGAGCATAACTACGGTAAAAGAGCCGTTTTAATTGATTAAATCGAAGTTTATGTCAATTTTATTCACATCTTTAAGGCTATGTGCATCAACAGCAGTGATTTTCCCCGACTCTAAACGCCAACAATTATCGGCTATATCAATTAAATCACTAGCATCATGGGTAACTATCAATAATGTCCAATGTTGCTTTAAACGAGATAATAAAGTGACTAATTGTCTTTTCATTAACCAGTCTAACCCCGCCGTTGGTTCATCCAGAAGTAAAATATTTGGTTGTCTAATTAATTGTACTGCTAAGGATAGTCTTCTTTGTTGTCCGCCACTGAGGGCATGGGGCGGAGTATCATAGCTAATATGTTCTAATCCTACCTCTGTCAAAGTTTCCTTGATGCGATCGCCTCCTAATTCTGGATGTCCTAATCTTAACTCCTCTAATACTGTTGCACCGCAAAAATGTCTTTCAGGAAATTGAAAAACGATACCGCTTAACTGTTGTAATTCTTCTGATTTTAATTTTTGGGTACGCCATAAAATTTCTCCCCCCGTTTTTTCTGCTAATCCTGCTAAAATTTCTAAGAGGGTTGTTTTGCCTGATCCACTGACTCCTATGATTAATCCTAATTTTTGAGGAGGAAGGGTGATATTTATATTCTCAATGATGGGATGAGAAGTGGCCGCAGGATGATAGGTTACATTTTTTAAATAAAGCATGGATATAGTTCGGAGTTGTTTAATCTCAATTTTATCACTGTTTGTAGTGAGGTTTCGATCGCCCTGATAATTATGGCTAAAGCCATTACTAGGAACTTTTTAGATTTTTAGGTTAGAATTTGAGATAAATCTGTTCTAATTTTAAGGGTTTATTGTTTGGTGAGTTATGAACTTTATCTTTCCTTTGAGCAGTGGTGGGAGTAATCCGAAACCTGTTTGTCATTGTAGCGGCAAAAAGTCCTTATTTTTACTCTCTTTGCTTTATTCTGGGGTTTTCTCTGTTTTTTCTTGGTTTAGCGTTGTTTCTTTGGCTTTAGCTGGCGATCCTTTTCGCACCACAGATCCTCGCCATATCAGTGAGGAAACGGAATTGGCTTTTAAGGCTTTGTTTGAGGAAGGAAATTATTTACAAGCAAAAGAATATCTTTCTTTACCAAAGGATAACAATTTTAATGATCCTCTTGCTTATGCTTTACGAGCTTCTTTGGCTTATACAGAGGAAGACTGGAATAATTTGGATATTTATGCTCAAAAAACTTTAGATACTGCTCAAAGTGTAGTAAAAGATGATCCCCTGCGGGGTAATTTATATCTTGCTGTGGGCAATTTTTTAATGGGTGCGAGTGAGTATCAAAAAAAGGGTGCTTTAGCGGCTATTACTCGACTTCAATCGGTGTTTGACTATTTTGACAAAGCTGAAACCATTGATCCTACCGATCCAGAATTAAACTTAATTAAAGGTTATTTAAACTTATTTTTAGCAGTTAATTTACCTTTTTCTAATCCTGAACAAGCCATCGCAAACTTACAAACTTATGCGTCCCCTCAATATTTAGTTAATCGTGGTATAGCCCTTGCTTATAGAGATTTAAAAGACTATGAACTAGCTTTAACTTTTGTTAATAAAGCCATTGAAAGTACCCCCCTTAACCCTGAATTATACTATTTAAGAGGGCAAATTTTACGAGGTAAAGGACAAAGTCAAAATAATATTTTAATCTTGGAAGAAGCCGTTAAAAATTTTGATATTGCCATCGCTAAAATTAATCAATTACCTTTAGAAGCAGTGCAAAAACCTTTACAACGGGAAAAAAGAAAAACCCTTGAAAAGATTGAAGAGTTAAGAACTATTTCAATTAGTAATTAGTTAGAAATCTGAACTCAAGTAATTGATTGTCTCTTTGCCTAAGTTAACATGGTTTAAACGATCGATCTCTCGAATACCTGTGGGACTTGTAACATTGATTTCCGTGAGATAACCGCCAATGACATCGATACCCACAAACACTAAACCATCTCTAAGTAAAGTAGGTGCGATCGCATCGCAGATTTGTAATTCTCTGGGGGTAATTTCCGTATTTGCTACCCTACCGCCCACCGCCATATTGCCCCGAAATTCCTTACCCGTTGGGATACGATTCACCGCACCAATAGGCTTACCCCCTAATAGGATAATTCTTTTATCCCCTTCTTTTGCTGATGGTAAATACTCTTGAACCATAATCGGTTCTTGCCCTTGTTTCGTGCTAATCTCAATCAAAGAATTAAAGTTGCGATCGCCCTCCTGTAAAAATAAAATCCCTTCCCCTGCCTTACCGCCAAGGGGTTTAATAATCAAGGCTTTTTTAGCCTCCAAAAACTCCGCAATTACCTCTTTACTCTGGGTGACAATGGTTTCTGGTATAACATCAGTAAATTGTAGAGCATACATTTTCTCATTCGCCCCTCGAATCCCTTGAGGAGAATTAACAACCTTTGTCTTGTCGGAGTTGACTAAATCGAGAATATAGGTAGCATAGAGATAAGCGGTAGTGACAGGAGGATCTTTACGCATCAATACCACATCGCAAAATTCTAAAGAGGTAAAAAACCCATCTCCCACTTGATACCATTCCCTCTCCGCCACCCATTTACCCTCTACCAACTCCACAGGTTTAAGCGTGACGGGGGTAATATGCCCGTAGGCTTGACCTTTGACCACACTTAATTTATCCATGGTGGTAATATAAACCTCATGCCCCAAAATTTGAGCAGATTCCATCATCGCCACGCTACTATCATGGGTTGGATCTAAACTGGCAATGGGATCGATTATAAATAAAAACTTCTTCATTTTAACTGTACAATAATTGGTCTAACTTTCCAGCGCGATCGAGGGCGTGAATATCATCACAACCGCCAATGTGTTGATCATTAATAAATATCTGAGGTAAACTACTACGCCCATTCGCCCTTTCCGCCATCGCCATTCTAGCGGTGTTATCCCCATCAATACAATACTCTGTAAATTCTACCTGTTTTTGATTAAGTAATGCCTTCGCACGGATACAAAAAGGGCAACTACTCCAAGTATAAATTTCTACTTTTGCACTCATATTTTACTCCAAATGGATTAACAGCCAATTATTAAGTATTGTAAAGCATATTGACTCTCTTTGAACCTGAGTTCAGGGTTCGGAGTTAAAATCAAGAGCAGGGATGGAAATAAAATACAAATAATTCCACTTGTGTGACTCCGTGGAAGTGTCAAAACCAATTACCAACCAACACAAACGGTGCCCAAAAGAAAGGATGTTCGTGATTCCCGTCTCCTAATAATGATAATTGAGCTTGACGCAATGCTTCGGCTTTAGTTACATCCGTTCGGGCTAATTGTTGATAAAATTTAATCATCAGTTGAGTAGTGGCTCGATCATCTACTAACCATAAGGTTGCAAGGGTGCTTCTTGCTCCCGCCCTGACGGCAATTCCTGCTAAACCTAGTGCAGCCCTTTCATCTCCTGTAGCGGTTTGACAAGCACTTAAAACCAATAATTCTAGGGTTGATGAGTCGGAAGAAAAGTCCGGACTCAAAATGCGATATAAGTCTTTTGTGTTGATGTAATCATCCCAAGTTAGGATAAATGTATCTTCAATGTTAGAACTAAATTGACCGTGAGTTGCAAAATGAAGTACGGGAAAGTTATTGTTTTGAATTTTGGTTTCTAAGTTAGTTTTTGTAAATTCCTGATTTAAGAGAATTTGAGAGTTGATTTCATTATTTATTTCCGTTAATTCTCTCTTGACGTTGGGAAGGGCGCTGAAATTTTGACGAGGTTCGGTTAAACCTGCGGTTAAGGCTTGTAATTTACTTCTTTTCAGGGGTTGAGGATCTAATAGTTGTAATCCGGGAGTTAGGGCGATCGAATATTTTTCTAATAGGTATTTTTCTCCGTCATAAAGAATAGCCATAGGGATATTTCTTAATATTCCGTCTAAGATAAAGGTTAAATTTTTGATTTGGTGCGATCGCAGCTTCGTTTCTACAGGTTGAATTAAGGCTTGATACAAAATTTGGGCGTTGTTTCGATAGTCGCTAGTAGTACGACCTGACTGCAATGGTTCTATAAATAAGTTTTTCTGTAAATCGGTGACTATTTTTCTGACTTGGTTTTGATTTAAAGGGGTAGAGTAATGAATCAACGGTTGTGAGGGTAAAGAGACGATCACATCGAGGCGATCGGGCAGTATAATCGGATAAATAACCGCAGTGGTGCGATCGATTTCATCTATTTGCACTGGCTTTGTCGTTGAGCAAGTATCTTGGAAAAAGTTATCTAATTCTGCTAGTTGTAAAGACTCCATCACCTGCCTAGCCTGAATCAGATTGTTTTGAGAAACATCTCCTTCTAATAATAAAGCCACTAATTCTCGGTAAATAGGTTCGACACTTTCTCGAAAAGAAAACTGCACTTCTTGATTTGCTGTTACTAAGTCATTGCGTAAGTTTTGTAAGGTATTAAAAGCCAGATTATAAGCAGTTATTGCCCCTTGTTTATCCCCTTTTGCTTTGAGTATTCTTGCTAATTGCCATTGCGCTAAATAGGCTATATCAGCCCCTTGAATTTGTCCAATAATTATTAAAGCTGATTTGGTCAAATTTTCTGCTTTTGCCCATTCTTTTTCTTGTTCATATTCATGGCCTAGATAAGTTAAAACATAAGCCTCGGCTCTTTTATCACCTATTTTTCTAGCTTGTTTTAAAGCATTTTCTAAGATAACTATTCTCTGAAAATCGTTATAATCAGGGGTTATTTTTGCCAGATTGTTAAGACTGTTAACAAAGTTAATTTGTGCATAAATACTAGAATAACTAGCAGGTAAATTATTAATTTGTCTCTTTATTTCAGGTAGTAAATTTTTGAGAGAAAATAATCTTCTTTGTTGAATTAAAAGTCTTAATTTATTTAGTTGAATTTTTGTTTCTAAAGTTAAATATTGACTATTAATAGTCGCAGTTTCTTGATAATATTCCAATGCTTTTCTGGTATCATTTTGAGCTAAATAAGTATTTCCTAAACTCAATTTTATTTGATTAATATAATGAGATAAATTGTTATCTTCAGCTATTTTTAGACTTTTTTCTAACACTTGAATAGATTCAGAAAAATTACCTAATAAACGTAAAATATCCCCATAATTTTGATCTAAAACAATTTTAATTTTTGGATCTGATACTTGTATTAAAGTATCATTAATTTCTGTTAATATTTTGTGAGCTTGAAGATTTAAACCTAAGTATTTTAACGCTTTTGCTTGATTAATTAAACTACGAATTACTCCCTCATCATCATTAATTTGAGTATATAGTTCCGTCGCTGACTGCCAATTCTCTAAGGCTTCTAAAGAATTCCCTCTACCTAGTTCTATTATCCCTTGATTATGAAAAAATTGAGCCTGAATTGACTGTTTTAACAAATCATTATTTGAAACATTATTTAAAATTTCTTGACTGAGTTTTATCGTTTCTTCTGCTTTTTCCCATTCTCCTAATCCTGTCAGTGCGATCGCAACGTTATTGAAAATCATTGCCTGAGTTAAACTATCTTGCTCAGATTCTTCTAAGACTTGTTGCCAAGAGGCGATCGCATCTCTAAATTGACTATTTTCATAGTGAATAATCCCTTGTTGAATTAAGTCATTGAGAGGGGTATTTGCCGTTAAAATCATCTCATTTTCCCCCACCATTCTCCATCCTTGAGCGGGAGTTTTAGAAGCCACCGAATTAACCCCATTTTGCGAATTAAGAAGAGGATTTGACACCCCAAAATCAGGTAAAACTAAATCACTACTCAAAATAGAGGCAGGATTCGGAGGCAAACCGCCGCGCCCTGTAATAGTAAACTCGCTTTGTTGCCCTTGACTACAGGCGTTGATTTTGACTAAATCAGAAGGATTGATAGGATTTTTGACTAATTCCACTAACCCTTGACTCGGATTAACATTAGGGGTACTTATTTCCACATTGCCCGATCGCCCAAATTGGGAACTAGCGGTAATGTCACTCTGAAGTGTTTGGGTTTCTCTAAATTCAATACCGAAAATACCCTGACTATTAATAATGATATTTCCACCCTGCCCTTCAAAAGCATTGGCAGTAATGTCACTATTACCGTCAGGAGGAACAATAATAAAAGGAGCATCGATAAAAATATTACCTCCATCTCCCCCTCCTCCTTGAGTACCTGCTGTCGCAGAAATTTGGCTATTGTTGCGCAATTCCAATCTTTCTTGAGCCTGTAAGCTAATATTTCCGCCTTCCCCTGAACCACTTTCCGCCTCAATTTTTCCCTGATTATTGAGAAAAATGGAATTGGTTTTAATTTCTAAATTACCCGGATTTCCTTGACCTATTCCTGTATCAAAAACACTACTTACTGAAATTCCTGCTCCATTTTGAATGGTTAAAGTCTCTGTATTAAGAATAATATTACCACCATTACCTGTGCCGAGTGTACCTGAAATCAGACGAGATCCCGCCCCCTTAATATTTGTGCCTGTTAATGTCACAGATTCGGACGCATCAATAAATAATTTTCCTGCTTCACCACTGCCTCTCGTACCTACCGACAGTAAACCACCATCTTTGACTATCAAACGGTTAGTTTTTACAGTTAAATCGCCACCGTCACCAGTGGTATTTCTTTCTGACTGAGTAAAGAATCCTGAAGGAAATAGTCCTTCTCCTACAATTTCAATGAAACCAGATGCTTCAATGTTTAGTTCTCCCCCATTACCCCGATTAAAAGTACCTGCGGCGATTTGAGCGCCATCTTTAAGGGTTAGATTTTGGGTTTTAAGATTAACATTTTGACTGTTCCCTGATGAGTGAGAGTCCGCCAGAATAAAAGTGACATTAAATCCATCATTGAGTAAATTAATATCATTTCTGGCAGTTATTTTTAATTGTCCTGCATTTCCCTCTCCAAAGGTACTTGCGGAAATCACTGCACCTTTAAGGGTTAAGTTTCCTGTTTCAAGGGTTAAATTTCCAGCGTCTCCCTCCCCAAAGGTTTGTGCATAGAAACCACTGATAAATCCGTTAGCTGATGAACCTGTTAGTAATACCGAATCAGAAATATTGATGTTTAAGTCTTCTCCTTTGGTGTTTCCCGTGGTTAAAGTGATTAGGGAAGAACCGTTGTTTAAGGTTAGGTTTTGACTATTAACATTAATTCCTCCTGAACTTATGCCACTGAGAAAAACTGAGGCATTGTTAGTTAGTTGAATATTTCCGTATTGAGTAATACCATTACTATGTACTTTTAAGGATTGATCTTGAAATGTTAATCCTAAGTTACCATCGATTACTGACCAGAGTTCGATCGCCCCTGAATCGGCTGTTAAGTTACCCCCTGTAATATTAATTTCTGATCCTAGTAAAGCAAGGGTTTTGCCTGTGGCTACTTCAAGTCCTGTATTTCTTTGATCTGGTATAACTGAACCGTTAGAAAAATCTAAAAATAAATTACTTCCGAATCCTTCTACGGATATTTCTCCTGCATTTGCTCGAAATTCCAAACCAATGGGAATACCAATAGTTAGTAATGGGAGATTTTGAGGATTGGTGGCACTGAATTTGACTCCGTTTCCAAAAACAACGCTATCGGCGGTACTTCCAATAAATGAACCTTTTAAATCTAATGTACCATTGAAACCAAAAATAATACCATTGGGATTAAGCAAAAAAAGGTTACTGCCACCCAATACCCCTAAAGTTCCTAATATTTTTGAGACATTTTGCCCTGTAACTCTGGTAAAAATGTTTTCTATACCTGTGGGATTAGTAAAATAAACTCCTCTACCATTGCCAACATTGAATTCCTGAAAACTATGAAATAAATTGCTGTTTCTTATGGCACCACCATCTATTTGGTGACTGAGAACGCCATTTATAGTTACATTGGGACTAACGATGGAATTTTCATTACCGAGGGTGCGATCGGGAATCACTTGGGCATTAATTATTACTAATGGAAAAAATGCCGTAAATCCTCCTCCAATGGCTAAAGAATTACAGCAAATTTTCCTTAAAAGTGAGTTCCCATAAGGGCTAAAGTGTTTGTACATTTTTTATGAGTGTTAGTTATGTCAGACACCGAGGTATTCGGCAACTTTGAAACTACCAACCGCCGTGTCCAAAGTTAGGGGTAATTACTTGATCTATTTGATCTTGGGCGGAATTAGTCTGTTGACTATTGCCACGGGTGCGAATGGGATTTCTTGTTTCGTTATTTCTTTCCGTTAAGGCGGTTAGAGTGCGGTTTAAATCTTGTCCTTTTTCAAGATCACCTAACTTAGCATATCCTGCCTGTGCCTTTTGGCTTAATGCTTCGGCTTCTTCAAACTTCCCTAACATGATTTTGACACTCACAAGGGAGGATTGTATTTCCGTTACACCTTCGAAGTTATTATTCGCAGATTCTAGTTCAAGGGCTTTAGTATAATTTTCCTCTGCTAATAAGTTTAAGCCTGTTTTAGCGTATGTATCTCCTAGAAGACGATAGACTCTCGCATTTTTGATACCATCGGCTTTTAATTGTTCTAAAAGTGCGATCGCATCTGCGTTTAAGTCTAATTGATAATATTTCTGAGCTATTTTGAGGGCTTTTTCCTCTTGACTGAGATTGGATGTTTGAATAGGCGCGATCGCATCTTCTAATGACTTTAATTGTTCAGATGAAATCAGACGGAAACCCAATTTTGCACCCCTATCATCTAAAGAAGAGACTCCCGTATCCGCTTCCACCAAAACAAAGTAATCAACCCCGCTTTCTAACTCCTTTTCTCCAGAATAAACAACGCTAGTACCAGTTACTTCCTTTTGCCAATCAACATCTCCCCCTCGAATTTTGACTAAATAACGATTAGCACCCTCTACCTTATTCCAACGCAAAGTCGGTTTACCCTCAGAAATGAAAGTATAACGAGGAGTGATGACATAGGAAATATTAGGGTTATTTCCCCCTTTACGATACTGAATTGGAGTAGTGTTATTTTCAAGACTAATTAAATTTTTTCTTTGAAAGTCAATTTGTCTTCGATGTTCATTGGATACTGTCAGATTATCCTTTGCTTCTACTGTGGGATTTCCTAAAGACAAAACAGTTGAACCTAACAACGTGGTTAAAATAATTTGAGAACAAACACAACCATAGTTAACCAATTTATTGTTATTCATAATTAATACTTTAAACTATTAATTTTAGACTTATTTACAGTTTTTATTCTATAACAATTAATTTGATGTTAAGTAAAAAATTTATTTTTCTCAACAATTATTGATTAACTTAGTATTTAGGAATAAATTGTGAAATTTTTAATCATTATCTGTTATTTTGAGCAAAAAAGCGAAATTTAAGCAGATTAAAAACTAGCATTAATATTAAAATAAACCCCCCGATCATTCAAAGAGTTTTTTTGCACATCAAGATAAATAAGGGGAATACCATAATCAATACGAGCATTAAAATTACTTCCCATTTGCCATTGTAAGCCTAAACCAATGCCCATCAAAGCATTAGGAGAAGGATTAGGAATTTTACCCATATTCCAACCAAGTCCAAAATCAAAAAAAGGAATAATTTGTAAAACCCCATCTTGATTTTGCCAAGCATTCTTAACTCGTAAAATTGGCAACCATGCTTCTGTTGTCAACAACAAACCATTATCCGTTACTAGAATATCTTGAGGATAACCCCTGACACTATATAACCCTCCAAGATAAAACTGCTCTAAAGTAACTAAATTATCACTAGCCAGTTGTAAATCAGTTTGAAAAATGAATAAACTATCAGATGCTAATTGTCGAACATATTGTAACTGATTGCGCCATGTAAAAAAACGACTGTCGGGTAATTCTTGATTAATTGTAGCACCAAAAGCCTCAATACCAAAACTAAATTCTGATCTCAAATTAAACACATCTTGAGGTTGTCTGAGAGTCCAATTTTGGAAAAATCGAATGGCAGTAACGTTGGTATTGCCCTTAATATCAGCACCAAGAGAGAGGGGAAAAGGTTCACCATCTAAAAAACTACGACTAGATTGTTTACTAAAAGTCAACCCTAAACTTAATTCTTGAGTTGGTTTTCTCATAATAGGCTGATAAAAACTAATTTCATAATAGTCAGAGTTTCCGGTGATATTCAAGACATCAAATGGTTTTTCAATAATCCGAGTATCATTAAAACCCCCTGCAAATTCTAATCTTCCGTTATAACTATTTACAGGAATACTGTAACTACCATTAAAAGTATTGCTACCATCGGTATTAAAATAAGAAAGGTCGATCGCATCTCCAAAACCGAATAAACTATTCTCCTTAATTCTCACCCCTCTGCGAAAACTACCCACACTGGAATTGCGTCCATTATTAAAAATAGGTGTGAAACTAAAAGAATCAGCCTCAGTAACATTAACCAATAAAATACTCTCTTGAGGAAGCACACCTGCCACCAACTCCGCAGAAATATTTTCGATTAAAACATCTAACTGTAAAACCTGTAAGGCTTCATACAACTCATTAACATTAAAAGGAGTAGCTGTGGCAATTTGCAGACGATTTTTAATATAGTTAGTTCTAAGTCTAGTTAAACCCTCAATTTGAATTTCTGAAATGCTACCCTCAATGATTTCCACTCGAATAACTGCTTCTTGAGGATTAAATTTTTGTCCTGCATTAATAATCGCTCCAGAATTAATATAACCATTCTCCGTATATAAATTAGTAATAATTTTTTCAACCTCTAAAAGTTCGGTAAAAGTAATCTTTCTCTGAGTAAAAGATTTAACTAATTCGGCTAATTGACTATTACTAAAAGCAGTATTGCCGATAAAATCGAAATTTTTAACGATTATGCCCTCTTCCGAAGGCAAAGAATGAGCAACACTGGCAAAACCCTTACCATCAAAAAACTTCAATGATGTTTCCCCACCATAACAAGATAAGGGATATAAAACTAAAATAGGCACTAAAATACCTTGCCTAACCAACCTTCTCGTCTTCATCATTTTTTCTTATATCGAACCGAATTATTTAAAATTCCAAATACCAAAACTCCTCTTTTAATTCCCTTTCCATTAGATTTTGCACTGCTTCTTGAGGGGTTATTTTACCTTTCAATAACAGATATACTTGATAAGAAATCGGTACGGGGATTTTTTCCTGACTAGCTAATTTTATCAGTACATTTCCTGTATTTACCCCTTCTGCCGTACCTTCTAAATGATTAAGGATCTCATCAAGGGATTTACCTTGAGCTAAACCTAATCCTACCTGATAATTACGGGATAAAGGACTGTCACAGGTGGCTAATAAGTCTCCTAATCCCGATAAACCAAAAAAGGTTTCCACTGATGCACCTAAATGAGTACCTACCCTAATCATTTCGGGTAATGCCCTAGTTAGTAAAGCGGCTTTCGCATTCGTACCTAATTTTAAACCATCACATACTCCAGATGCGATCGCCATTACATTTTTTAACGTTCCTCCCAATTCAGTCCCAATGGGATCATTATTCACATATACTCGAAAAACATCGGAAGCGAACATATTTTGTACCAATTCAGCACCTTCTGTATTAACACTAGAAACCACCGTCGTCGCTGGTAAACCTTTTTTTATTTCCTTTGACAAATTTGGACCAGATAAAACAACAATAACATGGTTCGGAAAAGCCTCCTGTAAAATTTGAGAGGGAGTCTTCGTTGTTTCAAAATCCAACCCCTTAGTAGCCGTGACAATTAAAGCACTATCTTTCATTTTTATTTCCTTTAACTGTGCTACAACTGGTCTAACTCCCTTCATCGACACTGCTGAGATAATAATATCTGCATCGGCAATTAATGATTCTAAAGACTGAGAAGATTTACGACTCCAGATAGTATAACTATGATTTGCCCGCTCTAATAAATATGCTAAAGTAGTACCCCACGCACCAGCACCAATAATAGTTATTTTCAGATTTTGACTCATTGTTTTATCCTAGTTTAACGCCTTATTTTCTTTTATTATCTGCTTGAGATAATATATCCAAAATGTTACCGCATAAGATAAAAAATAAGTAAACTTAACTAAATACCTTTTTCCTGACAAGTCTCACAAATACCAAAAAACTCTAAGGTATGATAGTATAACTTAAATTTTTGTGAAGAACACCACTGATTGAAGATATTATCAATCGGGCAAAAATCCTGTTTTAAAACCACAGATTCTCCACAATTAATACAATTAAAATGATGATTATGATGATGATTTTCCTCAATTAAAGAGTATAAAGATTCTCCATTCAAGTTATTTCTTTCTTGGATAAGCCCTTGAAGATGTAATGTTTTTAGCGTTCTATAAACAGTTGCCAGACCTATTTTTGAATTATTATCTCTTGATTTTATATATAATTCTTGCGCAGTAATTTCCTGATTAATAGACGTTAAAATTTGTAAAATTATTTTCTGATTTTTCGTAAGTTTTACAACCATTTTCTTTTTATGATCAATTAAATAAATAAAAAGTTTTAGATACATTTAACTATTTTTAATACTTTATCACCCCTTCCTCTGTTACTATAAACAAATCATACTCTTATTCAGCAACGCCGAATATGTTATTACATCGCCAGTTAAATAAAATAATCTAAAACTGCCATTGTCTCTTGAGCGGTTTTTGCCCAAGTAAATTTTTTTGCTCTTTTTAAACCCAATTCTCTCAATTCTTGTGTTAATTCTTTATCTTCTGCCATTAAATTCATGGCGGCGGCAATTTCGCTTACCTCCAATGGATTAACCAATAACCCTGCTTCTCCAACTACTTCGGGTAAAGATGAAATATTAGACGTAATGACAGGAGTTCCAGAGGCGATCGCCTCTAACACAGGAAAACCAAAACCTTCCCATAAAGTAGGAAAAACTAAGGCTTGAGCTTGACTAATAATAACAGGTAAATCTTCTGATTTTACATAGTCTAAAAAACGAACTTGAGACTCTATTTTTAATTCTTTTACCTGCTGTTTAAGTAAAGGCGTATAACGAGAATCAGATGGCCCTGCTAACCACAATTGATAATCATTTTTATACTTAAATTGAGCGAAAGCAGAGATCATCATATTTACATTTTTATGGGGATCATGTCTTCCTAAATATAAAAAATAAGGAGGATTATTATTCTTCGATATATTATCAAGAACTTTAAACTTATCAGGATTATAGCCTAAATAAATAGGACTAATTTTACTAGCTTTAACACCGAAAAAATTAATAATATCATCAGCAGTAGCTTGAGAATTGCAGATAATATGTTCAGCTTGTTGACAAACTTGAGGAATATAATAACGAAAATAAGGAGTAAGAGGAGAATCTTTTTTCGGGAAACGTAAGGGGATTAAATCATGTACCATAACCACCGACTTAACCTTAGAAAATAACGGCATTTCAGGCACGGGAGAAAAAAGTAAATTTCCTTTAAATTGTTGATAAATAGAAGGTATTTTAAACTCAGTCCATAATAATCTTAAAAAATGTCCTTTACTGCCATAATCTGGACTATATTTATCACTGATAAAAACGGGATTTTTATAGATATTTTTCTGATAATATTTTTGAGCAACTAAACTAATATATTCTCGATCGCAAAAATAAGGTAGAATATTCATCACATAATTGGCTATCCCCGTAGGTTTTGCCAACAACATCGATAAATTAATTAATAAAGACATAAGATTTGACACTCCCACCACATTCTTAAATAATCAACCTTTGACAAATATAGCAATCAGGAATCATTTATGAGAAATTTCAACTAAATTTCCCCTTTATTTAAGGGGGGTTGGGGGGATAGTATTCTCACAACTCATAACTGATTGCTATATTAATTGGAGTTTTGATTATTAGACATCTGCAATAATAGACATTTTAAGGGCTTAAGCCCTTACTACGAGCCAGTAAAAAATAATTTCTGGAGATGTCTATTTATGATCTTTTTGGCAATTCAAAAGTAACTTCCTCTACTTGCCCTAATTTCCCCAATTCTTTGGCTTTTTCCTCATTTAAACTTACCATCACTCCTCCCGCATTGCCAGTGCGAATAGTTAACTTTGATTTGGCAACCCATTCTTTTTCAGTCCCCTGATTTAAAATACCCTCATAAGTTGTTTTTCCATCGACAATAATTCTTACCCAAGCATCTTGTTTAACCGTAAGTTTGAGATTTAATTCATTAGATTGGGGTTTAATTTCTTCTTGTTTTTCTACGACTGGAATCGCCTTTGGTGTTTTATTTTCTGGAGTTGTGTCGGTTTCTACTACTTCTAATTGAGGTAATTGTGCCTCTCGAAACTGATTAAGTTTCAGGATATTACTCAAACTTTTCATAGAAAATAAGAGTAAAAAAAAGTAAATAAAGTACAAATATTTAGGGGATAAATTAATTTTAAATTTAAACTTTCGTGATTTATTTAAAGATTTTTTAACTACTTCTTTATTTTCTTGCAACGGAAAGTCAGCACTAACTTCTTCTCCATTTAAGTGCAGATAGTTAGCATATTTTTTGACGATTTGCTGAATGAAAAAAGGCTCTGGTAAATGCTTTAAATCTCCAGTTTCAATAGCTTTAATCGTAGTTAAGGGAATATGCAGTTGATTGCTAATAATATCCTCACTCAGATTCAATTCTAGTCTTTTTTCTTTTAATACTTGTCCAATTTCTAGCAGTTTTTCTTGTCTGATGGCATTATAATCGATCGCATCTTTGGATGGTTTAGGGGAAAATAATTTACTGAATAACATAATATTCAATTAGCAATTAGGAATCAAATTTAATGGTGAATAGTTGACTAATTTCCGTGGATGTTAAATGACGATACTTACCAGATGATAAAGAAGAAACGGTCAAAAAAGCGATCGCACTTCGGTGTAAACTAATCACAGGATAGCCAAATAATTCAGCAATTCTGCGAATTTGTCGATTTCGCCCTTCCCTTAAAACAATTTCCATTTGGGTTTTTTCCTCATCTCGATAATTAATAGTAATGTCTGCGGGTAAAGTTTTTTTCTCCTCCCACATAAACCCCTTTGCCCATTTTTGAATGATTTTATCAGGCATCCTGCCCTTTAGTGTCACTAAATAGGTTTTCGGATGACAGTGACGAGGATGGGTTAAATGAACCGTTAATGCTCCATCATTAGTTAATATTAGCGCACCCGTCGAATTGCGATCGAGCCTCCCCACAGGATGGATGCCATACCCCGATTTTAACTCCGAAGGCAATAAATCCATGACTGTTTTTCTTTGACGAGGATCATCGCAAGTACAGATATAATCTTTTGGTTTATTAATCAATAAGTAAATTAAGGATGGTTTTTGTTTTGGACTTAATTTCTTTCCATCTACCTCTATTTTATCTCTTTGAACATCAGCTTGATCTCCCAATTTTACTGTAACACCATTTACTTTTATTCGTCCTTCTAAAATCATTCTCTCTCCCTCTCGACGGGAAGCAATACCCCATTCTCGTAAAATCTTTTGTACTCTTTCCATTTTTAATTAAGATGATTTTTATGGTAACTTAAAACTTAGGTGCGATCGTATCTTTATACTAATATTTTTAAATGAGGAAAAGCAGGTTGAATAAACTCATTTTTATCCTCTAAGGAAATATAACCGAGATTAACAGCAAGTTCCATTAATTGGTTTAAAAATCTTCTTAGCTCATCTAAAACCTGTTGTTTATTTAACATTACTATTTTTTCATTATTTGAATGATCAATTTCCCTTAAATAACATTGAATCTTGTCTCCCACAGGAACAAATTTAATAATCATTCCATAACTTTCAAAAAAGTCTAAACGAATTATTTTCCCATTTTCTAATTCTACGATATTTTCACAAAATCTATCTTCTAATAACATACAAATATCAGGATCAAAAAAGACATTAAATTTAGTTTTGCCAACTTCTATAATCACTTTATGATCATATTCATAACAAAATTTTCTTAATCCTAATTCAAAGGGTGATAATTCGTCTAAAGGATCATCTGGAGGAGTTGCAAAATTATCTAAATTACGTTCTACTAATCTAATTTTAAATTTATTAAGATTATTCATTTTAATTCCCTAGCTTTCATTTATTTGAGGTTTTACTATGGGGTAAGCATACTTAATTGTACCATCGGCGTTTCTCCCAATTTGAGCATAGAAAACATTTTCTGTGATACTTCCATCACTATGATAAACTCTACCAATAGGATGATAAGATTTAATGGTATAATTTCCATAATAATTCGGCATTGATCTTTCTAATTGTAGCCAATATTGATCATTTAACCATTGTCCTTGATCTTTATTTTTGCTAGATGCTCTACCCTGTAAATGATGAGCTTTTGACATTCGCCCCGACCTGAAGGTGCGGGGATTCTCCCATCACTGAGAGAGTT